>JAIPEI010000063.1 GCA_021737245.1 Deltaproteobacteria bacterium
TCAAATCCTTTTTCTTGATCTCGTCCCGAAGGATGTCGAAGAGGAAGGTGCCCTTGGAGTCCTCTTCCGCCGCGTACCGGAGCTCCAGGCCCTGCATGAAGCCGCGCTCCGTCATGTACCGCTCGTAAAAGGTGGCGTCCACCTGCTCGGAAATGGCCCAGAAGAACGGGACCTCGAGGTCCGCCCCATTCTGGTTGGAGTATCCCACCCGGGGGGGCAGGAATCCGGTCTGACGTTTCGTCTTCACCGGGAAGACGGCGAAGGGGAGGTAGAAGATCGGGAATCCCTTGATGCGAAAAGCCGCGTTCTTCACGGAACCGTAGCCTTCGACGGTGACCCTCACCTCCTCGCCGGTGATGCTCCACGGGGGGTTCTCACCGTCACAGGTTGTCAGCCGGCACTCCTTGACCAGATACGTGTTCGCCCCGGTTCGAACCATGGAGCTGCCGCGGATGTAAACATTGTTCTCCCGCAGGAAGATCGTCCCGTTGGTGATCTGTCCGAAGTAGTTCCGGAGATCGATCAGGGCCATCTCCCCCGAAACGATGTCGCCGTTCGTGGTCAGCCGTACGTCCCCGGAGACCTGGACGATTCCGGTGTCCTCGTTGTACACGCCGCGCTCGGCGGACAGGATCTGGCCGTTTCGGGTGATCATGACGTTCCCTTCGGCCACATAGAGATGTTTTTCGTGGATGTAAGCCATCTTGTCGGCGGTGATCTGCCAGTGCGCGTTCCTGTCCTCCAGGATCTGCCGGCCCAGGACCGTCTCCTCGCCGGGACAGGGCGGGACCCAGAGGGCGATCGCCAGGAGGGCGGCGATGCCGGCGGGCAGGAGCTTTCTGAGGACGCCTGGAAAAAAGCGGGTCATGGCCTCTCAAATCTCGTCCGGGCGGTATCTTTCGGGATCCAGCAGGGAAAGCGCCTCCCCGGCGGTGAAGAGGGATCCCGAAACAAAAATCAAGTCCTCAACATCGGCTATTTTCATTGCCCTGTCAAGCGCTTGTGCCAGTGTGGGCGCGATTTCCCCGGCCTTTCCCAGGGGAGCGGCGGCCCGCTCGAGCGTCTCGGGATCGGCCGAGCGGGCATAAGCGGGACGCGTGTAGATCACGTAATCGGACAGGGGAACGATTTCCTTGAGAACGGCCGGGATGTCCTTGTCGGCCATGACGCCGATGACCAGAATGAGCCGCCGAAAGGAGAATGCGCGGGGCAGGGCGGCGGCCACGGCCCGAAGGGCCCTCGGGTTGTGTCCTCCGTCCACGACCACCGCCGGGTCCTGCGCCACGAGCTGCATGCGGCCCGGCCATGAGACCCGGGCCAGGCCTTCCCGAATCTGATCCTCGCTCGCGGGGACCCCCTTGGCCGCCAGCACCTCCATCACCGCCAGGGCCAGGGCCGCGTTCCGGCCCTGGAACCCGCCCGGAAGCCCGACATGGAGCCCGCGAAGCCTCAAGGTCGTTCCGGTGTAGCTCAGCCCGCCGGAGGTGTACCGGTAACGGACGTCGCGGCCCAGGCGGATCATGGGGGCCTTGTTTTCCCTGCAGGCCCGCTCCACCCGCCGGATCACCGGGGGCTGGGTCACGCCGGTGACCAGCGGTACGCCGGGCTTGACGATGCCGGCCTTTTCCCCGGCGATGTCCTCGAGGCGCCGGCCCAGGTAGTCCTGGTGCTCCAGGCTGATGTTGGTGATGACGGTGACCAGGGGGTCGATGACGTTGGTGGCGTCCAGCCGTCCCCCCATTCCCACCTCCATGAGGGCCACGTCCACCTCCTCCCTGGCGAAATGAACCAGGGCCATGGCCGTGACGATCTCGAAAAAGGTGGGCGGCTCTCTCGGGTCGACCACGGCCATGAGCTCCCCGGCCAGGCCGGCCGCGGTTTCCCGGGACATCTCGCGGCCGTTGATGCAGAACCTCTCGGTGAACCGCACCAGATGAGGGGAGGAGTAGAGGCCGACCTTCAACCCGGACCGCTCCAGCATCGAGCCCACCATGGAGGCCACCGAGCCCTTGCCGTTGGTTCCGGCGATGTGGACGAACCGGCGCCCGCGGTGGGGATCGCCGAAGGCCCGGAGGAGGTTGGACGTCTTGGAGAGCCCGAACTTGATGCCGAACTTCTGGAGGCTGTAGAGCCGTTCCAGGGCCTCGGGGTAGGTCAGATTGTTTCTGCTCATGGGGCCACGTCGTCCTCGGGGAACCTGGTGCCCATATAAACGAACCTTGGGCATAACTGCCTTTCCAAACAATGAACCTCGCTGATCGACGATGGGATCGGCAAAAAGGTCCTTTCCGGATGGAAACCGAGCTACATCTTTTCCAGGGTCGTGTACTCCAGGTGAAGCAGCTTTCGTCCCGCGTTTCGGAAGAGCACCTCCACCTTGTCCTCTCCGCGGAACCGGGAGATCACGCCGGGTCCGAAGGCCGGGTGCTTCACGCGGTCCCCCAGCCGGAGACCCTCGGCCTTGCCCCTCCCCTCGAAGCCGGCCATGGCCCGCAGGGCCCGGCGATCCGGGGCCCGCCGGGGCCGTGCGAGCTGCCGGTTCGTCCCGTGCACCAGGACCTCCTCGGGGAGCTCCCGCACGAAGCTGGACAGACCGCCGTGAAAGTACCCCTCCACGCCGCCGGAGGCGTACCGGACGGGCCGGGACTCCATGCCCGGGTAGCAGAGGTAGAGGTCGTCCCGGGCCCGGGTGGCCGCCACGTAGAGAAGCCGCCGTTCCTCCTCCAGGTCGTCCTCGTTCCCATAGGCCCGGGGGGACGGAAAGTAGCCCTCCATGACCCAGATGACCACCACCACGGGCCATTCCAGGCCCTTGGCCGAGTGGACCGTGGAGAGCGTCAGGCAGTCCGAGGGCCGCTGCGGCTCGAGGTCCGCCGAGCTGGTGGGGGGCTCCAGGGTCAGGTCGTCCAGGAAGGAGCGCAGGCTCCGGTAGCGGGACGCCATGTTGGGGAGCTGCTGGAGGTCGTTCATCCTCTTGGGAAAGTCGTCGAACCGTTCCCGGAGGATGGGTTCATAGTAGGCGGTCACCGTCTCCACAGCCTCCCGGGGAGACTGATCCGGTTTCGAGATGCGCTCCAGGACCGATGCCAGCGTTTCGAGCCCGCTGTGGCGCTTGCCCGCCCCGGGCCACTCTCCGATGTGGTGCGGCTCCCGGCCGCTCTCCTTGAGCCATTCCGCGATGGCCTGGCTCTTTCCGGGACCGATCTGCTTCACCAGCCTGAGAATCCGTCCCAGGCTCACGGCGTCGTCCGCGTTGGCCGCCACCCGGAGGTGCGCCAGGAGGTCCTTGATGTGGGCGGACTCCATGAACTTGAACCCCCCGTACTTGACGAAGGGGATGTCGTGCCGTGCCAGCTCCAGCTCCAGCTCGAAGGAGTGGAAGGCGGCCCGGAAAAGCACGGCGATGTCCGAAAGGGGGCGGCCGCGCTCGCGCTGCTGCTGGACCAGGCCGCGCACGAAGGCGGCCTGCTCGGGCTCGGTCCGGGTGTCCACCGCCCTCGGCGGATCTCCGCCGGTGCGCCGGGTCGTCAGGCATTTGGCGTACTTCTGGGAGGCCCGGGCCATCAGGGCGTTCGTGAAGGAGAGGATCGGCTGGGTGGAGCGGTAGTTCTCCTCCAGCTTGATCACGCGGGCTTCCGGGAAGATCTCCGGGAACTCGAACATGTTCCGGAAGCTGGCCCCGCGAAACGAGTAGATGGACTGGGAGTCGTCTCCCACCACCATGACGTTTCCGTGGTCCGCGGACAGCCACCGGATGATCTCGGCCTGGATGCCGTTGGTGTCCTGGTACTCGTCCACCATGATGTAGCGGTACTGCTCCGCCAGGAGCCGCCTTATGTCCTCGTGCTCCTTCAGGAGCCTCCTCAGGTTGATGAGGAGGTCGTCGTAGTCCATGAGCTGGTTGTTCCGTTTGTAGCTCCGGTAGAGCTCTCCCAGCGTTTGAAGATGGCCTGCGTACTCGAGGAACTGGGAGAACTCCTCCTCCACCAGGGACTCCACGGAGGTCTGAAGGTTCACCGCCTTGCTCAGGATGGTGGCCAGGGTGGACCGCTTGGGGAACCGCACGGAGCCTTTCCCCACGTGAAGGTCCTTCACCAGAGACTGGACCACCTCCTCCATGTCCGCCCGGTCCATGATGGTGAAGCGGGGACCGAATCCGAGCCGCTCGGCGTGGCTTCGAAGCACGCGGTGGGCCAGGGAGTGGAAGGTTCCGCCCGAGACGCGGCGGCATCTCTCGTCAGCCAGCCCGGCGGCGCGCTCCAGCATCTCGGACGCCGCCTTCCGCGTAAAGGTGAGCAAAAGGATGTTGTCCGGGGGAATCTCCTCCTCCACGAGACGGGCCACGCGGTAGACCAAGGTCCTCGTCTTTCCGCTTCCGGCCCCGGCGATGACCAGGACCGGCCCCTCGAGCGTGGTCACCGCCTGGAGCTGGGCCGGGTTCAGGAGACCCTCGTAGTCGATCTGAGCTGCCTGGTCTACCATGGGGCACGAATCCTTTCGCCCGATGCCCGGAGATCCGGGGAATCGGTCCGAACCACGGGGTGGAACGACCCATAAACGAACTTTGGGTATGGCTGCGTTTCCAATTCAGAAAGGAGGATTTTTTGTCAAGATCGAGAAGATCAAGAGGTGACGCGGAGGCGTACTGGAGTACGCCGCACAAGGGACCTCGCTGATCGACGATGAGATTGGCAAAAAAGACCCTTTCCGGATGGAAGCTAGCGAAACAGGGACATCATCACAGGGATCAGGGCGGCGAGCAGAACGGCCAGGGCCGCGGCCGTAATCAACAGAAAGGCCAGGATCACCCGGCCGTACGTGGTCTCGTGGATCTCCCGCAGGCCGATCACCAGCACCACCATGTACCACAGGCCACCGATCAATCCACCCAGAAAGGGGACGGCTCCGAAGATCTGCGTCATCTGACCGTATGCGACCACGCGGAACGTCCCCTCGAATCCGTGCTTCGACCCCCGCGCCATCCACAGAAAGGCGTGGAGGACGCCGCTCATGACAAAAAGGGCCGCCCCGACCATGAGAGGCGAAAGCACCAGGAGCAGTGGAAACAGGAGCGAGACGTTGAACCGCGACGCGAGAGCGTTGATGCCGCCTCCAAGCCCCCAGACGGCCAGCACGAAGTCCCAGAACAGGCTCACCATCGCGCCCAGGGATCCGAAGAGGAGCCCGACGGCGAACGGCTCCTTCAGGCCGTTGCGACAGTGCAGGTTCCGAAAAAACACCGCAGGGGAAAAGAGAACGGACACGAAGCTGCGGTGGATGCCCGGCCAGAGCCCGATCCGATCCCGGTCCTCCCAGGGAGAGGGCCCGCGGTGGGGTTCCGGAGACGTCGAATCCGGAGAGAGCGGCTCTTCTTTGGCTTCGCCCTCCGCAGGAAAAGCCTCGGGCTCGTCCTCACGCCCGGCGGAGGAAGGTCCGGGCGGACCTTCCGGTCGAAGCGGAAAACGCTCGCGGCAGCGGGGGCAGGCCGCGTAGCGGGCCTTTGCGGGGATTCGTCCCCCCTCGACCCACGTGGTGAAGCCGCAGTGGGGGCAGGTGATCCTGACTTTCACAGCGGCCTCCCCTTTTTCCGCCCGCGGGCCATGCGTTCGAGCTCCTTTTTCCGGGACCAGCGGAGGATGCGCCCCCTCAGGCCGGAGGCCGGCGAGCGATCCAGTGCATCCTCCTGCATGGCGATTCCCTGTTTCGTCCTCATGGCGACCCGCATGCAGGCGGTCCGCTCCGGACATGCGAAGCAGGCTTCCGGCACCTCCCGAAGGCCCTGCTCTCCCATGGGAAAAACGCGATCCAGTATGCCGTAACAGTCCTTCATGCTCATCGCAAGCCTTTCCGGCGTCTATACACCAATCGACCTTCAAAATAAAGGTCAAACTCCGTCCGGCGGCCGGGGAAAGGCGTTTCACGGGTCTCGAGCCCGCGGTGGCGCCCGGCTGATCCAGGGGGGGCTGCATCCGCCGGCCGTCACGAGATTGACACGCTCCGGTTTCGCCCCTATGATGCGATCCATGAAGGGGACGAACAGGCTGTACCTGATCAGGCACGGGCAGGTGGAGGGGTTCGAACGATTTCCCATCTACGGCCGGACCGATGTGGAGGTCACGGAGGTGGGCCGCGTCCAGATGGAGGCCCTCGCGGAACGGCTCCGCCATGTCCGGATCGACGCCGTGTTTTCGAGCGACCTGCGCAGGTCCTTGGTGGGCGCCCGGATCATCGGCCGCTATCACGATGCACCCATCCGGTCGCTGCCGGAGCTCCGCGAGATGGACTTCGGGGCGTGGGAGGGACTGACCCTGGAGGACATCCGGGAGCGGTTTCCCGAGGAGCTCGAGAAGCGGGAGAAGGACGTCCTGGGCTACCGGATCCCGGGCGGGGGAGAGAGCCTGGGGGGGTTCGCGCAGCGCATTTTGTCCTGCATGAAGGCCGTCCTGGAGAAGCGGGAAGGGGAGGACATTTTGCTGGTGGCCCACGGCCTGGTGAACCGCGTGCTCATCTGCGACGCACTCGGCCTGGACTTCTCCCGCATATTCGTCCTGCACCAGGGGTACGGCTGCCTGAACATCATCGACTACTTCTCGGACGCCGCCCTGGTGCGGCTGGTGAACGGGTAGCGCGTCCCCGGGATCCTTGTCCGGCGTCCGCCTCGGGGACCGTTGACCTCTTGACCTCACTTTTCATCTGTGCGCCTTTGCGGGAGGCCGTCACGAAATGAGTCGTCCCGAAGACGTTGCGTCCATTCCCCTGTTCGAGGGGCTTCCAGGCGATGAGGTCGAGCAGCTCTCGGCCATTGCCGCCGATCGGTCCTTCCGGCGCGGGGAGAGCATTTTCCTGGAAGGCGACGAGGGGGACGGTTTCTATGTGGTCCTTTCGGGCCGGGTGAAGGTGTTCAAGCTGTCGATGGAGGGCAAGGAGCAGACGCTCCACCTCTTCGGACCCGGCGAGCCCTTCGGAGAGGTGGCCCTGTTCGCCGGGAGGCGGTTCCCGGCGAATGCCGAGGCCCTGGAGGAGAGCCGCATCCTGTTCTTCCCCAGGGAGGCCTTCGCCGGCCTCATCCGGCAGAACCCGTCGGTGGCCATGAATCTGCTGGCCTTGCTGAGCGTCCGGTTGCGCCGGTTTACCGCGTTGATCGAGGACCTCTCCCTCAAGGAGGTCCCCGGCCGGCTTTCGGCCTACCTGCTTTACCTGAGCCGGCAGAGGCAGGGCGGAACGGATCTGGCGCTGGATGTGACCAAGGCCCAGCTCGCGAGCCTTCTGGGGACCATTCCGGAGACCCTTTCCAGGATCCTGGGCCGGATGTCGCGACAGGGGTTGATCGAGTCGGACGGGCGGCGCATTCGAATCCTGGACCTCGAGGGCCTGGAATCGCTGGCCGAGGGCGGAGGTTTCTGAGGTGAACGGCTCCCCATCCAGAAGGATCCTCGTGGTGGAGGACACCCGGTCCATCTCCGGGTTCCTCTGCCGCCAGATCGAGGAGACCCTGGAGTTCAATCCCGTGCCCGCCTACTCCCTGGCGGAGGCGGCGTCGATCCTCGCCGAGGACGAGGAGTTTTTCGTCGCGGTCCTGGATCTCAACCTTCCGGACGCGCCGGACGGGGAGGTCGTGGATCTCGTGCTCGAAAAGCGGATTCCGGCCATCATCCTGACCGGCTCGTTCGACGAAGCCATGCGTGAGAAGATCCTGGACAAGCATGTCGTGGACTACATCCTCAAGGACAGCCCGAGAAGCCTGGACCACGTCAAGTACCTGATCCAGAGAATCTATCGAAACCAGGGGGTCGGGATCCTCCTCGTGGACGATTCACGGTTTTTCCGGTCGTTCTGCCGGGGCCTTCTCGAGGCCCAGAAGTTCCGCGTGCTCGAGGCCGGAAACGGGGAGGAAGGGCTGGACGTACTGAGCAGGAACCCGGATGTGCGCCTGATCATCACGGACTACAACATGCCCGTGATGGACGGCTTCGAGTTCGTGTCCCGGGTCCGCGAGCTGTACGGGAGGAACGAGATCGGCATCATCGGGCTGTCCACCCAGGGCGCAGGGGCGGTGTCGGCCAGGTTTCTCAAGACGGGGGCCAACGATTTCCTTCCGAAGCCGTTCGCATCCGAGGAGTTCTACGCGCGGGTCACGCAGAACATCGAGCTCATCGAGTTCATCGCCAGGCTGCGGGAGATCGCTGTGAGGGATCCCCTGACCCGGCTTCACAACCGGCGGCACTACTTCGAGGCGGGGAAGAAGCTCCTGAAGGAAGCGGAAGAAAACAGGATCCCGGTCACGGTCGCCATGCTGGACATCGACCGGTTCAAGGGCGTCAACGATCAATACGGCCACGAGGCCGGGGATGCGGTTCTCGTGCGCCTGGCCGAGAGCCTGAGGAGGACCTTCGGCCGATCCCACATCATCTCGCGTTTCGGCGGGGAGGAGTTCTCCGTCCTCGCGTACGGGATTCACGGCGAGCGGGCGGTCAGGCTCTTCGACGATTTTCGGGGGCTCGTGGAGAACACCGAGGTCTCGTACGGGAATGAACGCATACGGTTCACCGTATCCATCGGTCTGCATTCCGCCCTGGGCCGTCCCCTCTCCCACATGATCCGGGAAGCCGACCGGGGGCTCTACCGGGCGAAACGCGAGGGTCGCAACCGGGTCGTGATGCAATCGTGAACAGAGCCCCTTTCCGGGAAGGAAGGCATCGACATGCCGGTGCTGGACCACTTCCATTGGATTATCGGCATCCTGCACGCGGCCCTGGTCGTGGTGACCGCGGGGCACGCCCTCCTGTACAAGCGCGACCCCAGGGCGAGCTGGGGGTGGATCGCGGTCATTATCATCTTTCCCCTGCTCGGCCCCCTGCTCTACCTTCTGCTCGGCATCAACCGGGTGCAGACGCAGGCCAAGAAGCTCACCCGCCGCCTTCCCTTCCTGTTTCTCTTTACCCGTGATCAGACCGCCGTTCCTGCGACGGTACGCCCGGAAAAGGATCTTGCTGAGAGGTTCGGCGCGCTCGCGCGCATTTCCGATCAGGTCACGAGGCGTCCCCTCCTGTACGGCACCCGGATCGAGCTGCTTCAAAACGGGGAGGAGGCGTACCCGGCCATGTTGGAGGCCGTGGAGCAGGCCGAAAAGACCGTGTACCACGCCACCTACATCCTGGAGTCGAACAAGACCGGGCGCCGGTTCATCGACGCCCTCGCGCGGGCCCTGGACCGGGGCGTTCAGGTGCGCGTCCTGCTGGACGGGATCGGCGAGCTCTACTCGATTCCCCGCAGCGGCAGGCTCCTCGCCAAACGGGGTATCCGCGTGGCCCGGTTCCTGCCGCCCACCCTGATCCCCCCCTCCTTTCACGTCAACCTGAGAAATCACCGCAAGATTCTGACGGTCGACGGGCGTATTGCGTTCCTGGGCGGCATGAACATCGGGGACCGGCACCTGGCTGCGGACGCGGGCAAAGCCTCCCGGGTGAAGGACATCCACTTCCGGGCCGCCGGGCCGGTGGTCCAGCAGGTCGAGGAGGTGTTTTGCGGGGACTGGCGCTTTGTCACGGGGGAGGAGCTCGCGGGAACCCCGCAGGACCTGGAGCGGGCGGGCGACGCGGTGTGCCGGACCATCGTGGACGGTCCGGACGAGGACCTGGACAAGCTGGCCATGATTCTGGCCGGGGCCGTGTCCGCGGCCCGCACGCAGGTGATCATCATGACCCCTTACTTCCTCCCTTCCAGGGAGATGATCGGCGCCCTGCAGACCGCCGCCTTGAGGGGGGTGGAGATTCACGTGATCCTGCCGGAGAAGAACAACCTCCCCTTTGTTCACTGGGCCACGAGGAACATGCTCTGGGAGCTCCTCCAGAGGGGGATCCGGGTGTTCTATCAGCCGCCTCCTTTTGTGCACAGCAAGCTGTTCGTGGTGGACGGCATGTACGCCCAGGTGGGGTCGGCCAACCTGGATCCGAGGAGCCTGAGGCTGAACTTCGAGCTGGCCCTGGAGGTGTTCGACCAGGAGTGGGCCGGGCGAATGGCGGGGTTTGCCGAGAGCTGCCGCCGCCGCTCCAGAGAGGTCGATCTCGAGGAGGTGGACGGCCGGCCCCTCCCGGTCAAGGTCCGCGACTCCCTGGCCTGGCTGTTCTCGCCGTATCTGTAGTCGCCCGATCAGTGCCCATATAAACGAGCTTTGGGCATGGCCGCGTTTCCAATTCAGAAAGGAACCTCGCAGCCCCTTTCCGGATGGAAACCGATCAGCCCCGGCGCTTGCGTAAAAACCGGGGATTCGGTAAGAAGGGAGGGCAACGGCAGACCCAGGTGTATGGGAGGTGACGACATGGACAGCCAGGAGACCTTCAACCGGGTCATACCCGGCGACTACCACGGACGCATCCTCACCGGGGATTACTCCGTGGCGCTCAAGAAGCACGTGGCCGGGTACATCGACGCCTACCGGGCCTTCGAGAGGACCGGGAATCCCGCGGTGGTCTATCTCTCCGCCTGGCACGAGGAGGACGAGGGAAGGCTCTGGTACGAGTTCGTGAGCCGGCGGTTCGCCCGTCTCATGGGCTGCGAGCGGGGCGAGGCGGCCGGCGTGTTCCGCGAACGCATCCTCGACCATCACATCCTGCACTACAGCGCCCCGAACGCCTCCATCCAGGAGGAGGTGCGCGATCGGGAGGCCCTGGACGGAGCCGCACACGAGCTCCGGGAAAACGTCCGGCGGAGGGGCGTGGGCGACGCCATCTACAAGGTGGACCTGGGGCAGGGGCAGGTCGGATGGCTCAAGGACATGGCGCGCATCGAGACCCACGAGCAGGATCGAATCTGCCTGTCCTGCGGGTGCCTGACTCCCGTCACCAAGGAAAGAAGGGCGGAGGCGGAACGGCTGGAGCGGGAGCGGCTCCAGGTCTCGCTCCAGATGGCGGGCGCGGTCTGCCACGAGATGAACCAACCCATGCAGAGCATCTCGGGTTACTCCGAGAGCCTCCTGATGAATATCCAGGAATCGGATCCGCTTGCCGCGAAGCTCCGCAAGATCATCGAGCTCACCCGCCAGATGGGCCGGTTCACCCGCAAGCTCACCCGCATCACGCGATACGAAACCAAGGACTACATCGCAGGAATCAAGATCGTGGACGTTGATCGATCCAGCGAGGATATGCCCGATGTGGAGTGAGGAAAAAGCCTTGCTTCAAGCGCAATAGGTTCCCCCGGTTGCCGATGGGGCCGGCGTGGTTATGGTATGGGGAAACGCCCCGGTGAGCCGGGGCGCTCCCGATGTTCGCCGCGAGACATTCCGGATCTCGGGGGAGAAAGGAACCCGTCATGGCCCATCAGGAAAAGAGGGGTGATCGCAGAACCAACCGGCTGGTCCGCGAGAAAAGCCCCTACCTGCTCCAGCACGCTCACAACCCGGTGGACTGGTTCCCCTGGGGAGAGGACGCCTTTGAAACGGCCCGCAGGCTGGATCGTCCCGTGTTTCTGTCGATCGGCTATGCCACGTGCCACTGGTGCCACGTCATGGAGAAGGAGTCCTTCGAGAACCCGGAGGTGGCGGAGCTGATGAACCGGGCGTTCGTGCCGGTCAAGGTGGACCGGGAGGAGCGCCCCGACCTGGACCACATCTACATGACCGTGTGCCAGATGCTCACCGGAAGCGGGGGATGGCCCCTCACCATCGTGATGACCCCGGAAAAGCATCCCTTTTTCGCAGCCACCTATATTCCGCCGACCGCCCGCTACGGCCGGGCGGGCATGGTCGAGCTCATCCCCAGGCTTCAGGATGTCTGGGAGAACAGAAGGGACGAGGTCATGGACTCCGCCGGAAAGATCCTGTCGGCCCTCGAGACCGCGGCCTCTCCGGAAGGGGAGGTCGAGGTCGGCACGGCCGCCCTCGATCGGGCCTTCGAAGCGCTCTCCGGTTCGTTCGACGCCCGCCACGGGGGCTTCGGCAAGGCGCCCAAGTTTCCCTCGCCCCACAACCTGCTCTTTCTCCTGCGGTACTGGAAACGGACCGGGAACGTGCAGGCCCTGGAGATGGTGGAGGCCACCCTGACGGCCATGCGGCGGGGCGGTCTGTTCGACCACGTGGGGTTCGGCTTTCACCGCTACGCCACGGACGAGACGTGGCTCGTGCCCCACTTCGAGAAGATGCTCTACGATCAGGCGATGCTCGCCATGGCCTATGTGGAGGCCTGGCAGGCCACCGGAAAACCCGCCTGCAGGAAGACCGCGGAGGAGGTGTTCGCGTACGTCCTGCGGGACAT
>JAIPEI010000064.1 GCA_021737245.1 Deltaproteobacteria bacterium
CGGCAGCCGGTACCCCTTGCTCACCCTGGCCTCCCCGGTCGGACAGCCCCCGATCTGACGGGTCTCTTCCAGGAGCCCGGGGCCGGCGGCGCGGTGGATGGCGCCGTCCACGCCGCCGCCGCCGAGAAGGGAGGTATTCGCGGCGTTCACGATCGCGTCCACCTGCTGCCTGGTGATGTCCCCTTCGACGATCTCGACTCGCGTTTCCATGGATGCTCCCTCCTTTCGGCGCCATTATACCACGCGGAACGGTCCGGTAAACCGCGCCGTTCCGCCGCCGGTAACCGGGTCCTGGGCCTCACCGGGTTTCCGCGCACCCTACCGGCCTGCGCCGCAGGGGAAGGGGGACGCGCCCGCTCAACCCCCGCGAGAAAGGGGAGTGGATGAAGAGACTGCTCTTCTGGATCGGCGGTGCCGCCGTCCTGGGGATCGTCCTGGGCCTGACGGCGATGCTCTTTGCCGACGCCGTGATCACCCGGGCGATCAACGAGTCCGGCCACCGCGTCCTCGACGTGGAGACACACGTCGAATCCGTTCGCCTGTCCCTTTTGAAGAGGACCTTCACCCTGTCCGGCATCGAGCTGAAGAACCCCGAGGGGTTCAAGGCCCCCAGGATGATCTATTTGGAGCGGATCTCCCTGAGCGTAGACCCTACCAGCCTCTTTGGGGACCGGATTGAGGTCGGGGAGGTCGAGATCAGCGGCGCCGAGCTGACTTACGAGGCCGTCGGTTTCGGCCGGAGCAACCTGTCGGTCTTTGTGGAGGGCCTGCGCCATCGGCTCCAAGGAAACGGTCCCCTGCTCGGGCCCGCGGGCAAGGGGACCGGGAAAAAAACCATAACGATCGATCGGCTGAATGTAGCGGGCGGAAGAGTGATGCTCTCCGCCGCGTTCAGCCGCGGCGAGGGGATCGTCCTCGCCCTGCCGCCCCTCGAGCTGCGCCATATCGGCAGAGACCGTGCCATGGGGATCTCGGAGGCCGTGGCCGAGGTTCTTCGAAAACTCGGTCATGCGGCCCTGTCCGCCGCCGACGAGAGCGAAAGGATTCCCTAGCCGGGAAACCGGGTCCGCTGCAACATTCCTCTTGCTTTGAACCCGATTTGCTAGTATTCGTCGAATAGACATGATCAGGAGGATCACTCAAACATGGTAAGATGCGCCATCTGCGGAGTGGAAGTGGAGTCCATCGAGCATGCGATCCAGTCGAACTGGGTCTCAGGCTTCTTCGAGTACGATGCAGAGCACGGGCCCGCCTGCCCCTCGTGCTCCGAGCGCCTTCTCAAGGTGGCCGAGGACGGGGAGTTCGAGCTTCTCGACGAGTACCGGGGGAAGATCATCTACCTGGAGGAGCCGCCGGAGGAACATGCGGATTGCGACGACTGCGCCATGGAGGACGTGTTTCTCGGGTTCATTCTCAATTAAGCCCGGATACGAACGATCTCGCGGAACCGAAGCCGCCCTTTCGGGGGAGGCTTTTTTTGTGCCCGGTTTTCAGGAAATCCCCTTCAGGAAACGGGCGTTTCCGCCGATGGTATAGAGTGCGGAAGGAGGCGCGGACAACCGTGGTCACCAACGACGAGATTCTCTCCCAGGACGATGTGGATGCGCTGCTCGCGGGTGCGGATTCCGGCGGCGACGAGCCCCCCGTGGAGACGGCCGCCGCCGGGGAGGGTCACGAGCCCAGACGGGTCACGGCGAATGTGAAGCGGTCCGATGCCGAGGCCAGGGACATTCTGGCCCGGCTCTGCCGAAGCGCCTTCGTCCCCAGGGACAAGGGGGTCCGCATCATCTGGAACGCAGACGGTCTCTTTCCGCTCACGCCCGGGTACAACATGGAGATCCAGGGCCGCATGTACGTGAGCCTGGGTCCTTTCGGCGGCACGCACCTCGTCGTCGGACGCTCGGACTGATCTGTCCTGAAGCCCCCTCACCCCACGAGGTCGTTCAGCGCCTCCTCGATGGCGGGGTAGCGGAACGCGAAACCCTCCCGGATCAACCGCTCCGGGATCACCCGCTGACCCTTCAGCAGCACGTTCCCGAACTCACCCAGCACCGCCCGGATGACGAAACCGGGGACCGGCGGCATGAATGCGGGTTTTTCCAGGGCGCCGGCCAGGGCGCGGGTCAGCTCGCGGTTGCGCACGGGTTGGGGGGCCGTGCAGTTCAGGGGGCCTTCCAGGTCCGGCCGATCCATCAGAAACCGGTAGACCGACACGAGGTCCTGAATGTGGATCCAGGGAAACCACTGGTCTCCGCTACCCAGCGGGCCTCCCAGGTACTTCTTGAAGAGGGGGACCATCTTGGCGAGCGCCCCTTCCCGTCCCCCCAGCACCACGCCGAACCTCAGAATCGTCACGCGGGCTCCGGCCGTGCCGGCCCGGAGCGCCTCCCGCTCCCAGTCCCTCGCCAGGACGGCCAGAAAGTCGTCGCCCGGAGGGCTTTCCTCCGTCAGGATCTCGTCCCCGGCGAACCCGTAGTACCCCACGGCCGAGGTGTTGAGGAGCCGAATGCTCCCCCCCTTTTCGGAGCCCGCCAGGGCGTCGACCAGGTTCCGGGTGGTCCGGAGGCGGCTCTCCCTCATGCGCTTCTTGGCCTTGTCGGTCCACCGCTGGAAGATGGAGGCGCCGGCCAGGTTGATCAACAGGTCGTGCTCCGGCACCTGCTCCTGCCACGGACCGGGCTCCGTGGGATCCGCCTCCAGGAAGACGGCTCCGGACGGCAGGGCCCGGTCCGGCCGCACCGACCGGGTGAGCACGGTCAGACGGTGGCCGTCTTCGCAAAGGGCCCCGGTCAGCCTGGAGCCCACAAAACCCGTTCCACCGGTCATCAGGATCTTCATGTCGGCCTCCTTTCGCCGCTTCGACACGCGGCGATCCACCCTTCCAGATCTCCTTCCGGCCGGATGCCCAGCCGGGTGAGAGAGAAATCGTAGCGGACCGGGTCCTCGGGCGCAACTCGCCGGAACATCTCGGTCACCTCCAGGGCCGCTCTCGCGTCGGCCTGCTTCCGCGCCGTTCCTCCGAGACCGCGGCCGATCCGGTGCATGTGGGTGTCCAGCGGCACGATGAGCATGGAGGGGGGAATGCCGGCCCATCCCCCCGGGTCCACATCGTCCCTGCGGACCATCCATCGAAGAAACAGGTGCCACCGCTTGCACGCGCTTCCTCTCTCCGGCCTGGCCAGCAGGAAACCCTTCCGCCCCCCCGCGGCGCGGAGGGACCGGACAAAGGAGGTGAGGGCCGGCAGGACCGTGGATTGCCCGTCCCCGAGACCCGCGGCGAAGCAGGCCTCCAGGGAGCCGGACTCCCGGATGATGCGCCGCGCGGCCCAAAGCAGGTCGGAGATCTCCTCCCCCGGGCTGAAGCGATGCCGAAAGCCCGAGAGCGCGGATCGCAGCTCCTCGTGGGTACGATCCAGGAGAAAGGCGCGCGGCGAGGGGCCCAGCACCGAAAGCACGAAGGAGACGCTCTTGAGGATCTGGCCCACCCGGCCGTACGCCAGGGACGCGGCCATGAGGGCGGCCAGCTCCCGGTCCCGGACCGAGGGGTAGTCGTAGAGGAACTGCAGGGGGTCGGGTTGAACGAAGCACCGGTGGTTGAACCGGTGGTACAAATCCTCGAGCGAACCGCTCCGGAGAACCGCTTCGTTTCGGGCGCCTGTCTTGGCGGTGGGTTTCATGGCGATCCGCGGGAGGACGCCGGAAGACGCCCCGGCGTCCTCACAGCCTCCGCTTCTTGACCTCGTACATGGCCTGGTCCGCCCTCTCGAGAAGGGCTTCCGGCGTGTCCCCTATTTTCGCCATGGCGATCCCGGGGCTCACGCCTACGGAGATGTCCCCCCGGGCGTGCGAGGTGAAGCGCAGCCGCTGGAGGTTCTTCAGGAAGGCCATGATCTTCTCCCGGGCCAGGTCCCGGCTCAGCTCCTCGATGAGGACGACGAACTCGTCCCCACCGTAGCGGGCGATGAAATCGTGCTTCCGAAAGGTGTCCCGCAAGCAGTCGCTCACCTTCTGGAGGACCTTGTCGCCCGCCACGTGACCGAAGTTGTCGTTGATCTCCTTGAACCGGTCTACGTCGAAGAGGATGAGCGCAAACGGGGTTCCTCCCTGGTTGAAGGCCTCGAGCGCCCTTCCCATCCGCTCGTCGAACGCCTTTCGGTTGTACAGGTCGGTCAGCTCGTCCTTCATGGCAGCCATCTGGAACTGCTCCGCCTTCCTGGACATCTCCAGTGCATCCTGCTCCACCTCGTCGATCCGCTTCTTCAGGCTTCGGATGCTCTGCTGAAAGGACTCCGACCGGCTCACCTCCTCCTGCTTCCTGCGCGAGACGAGCGCCTTGAGGTTCTCGATCTTCCGGGTCACCGCCTTCTTGATCTCACTCACGGTGGTGTGGATGTCGAACGACTCCACAATGGAGCCCACCTCGGTGTTCACCTTCATCTCGAAGTACTCGATCTCCTTGAGCCGTTCCCCCTGGGTGCCGTACTCCTCGACGAACGAGGCCTCCAGCTCCTTCACCTGGTCCAGCAGCGTGAAAAGGGTGTGGCTGATCTCCTGGAAGTCCCCCGTGATGCTCTCCTTGAGCCCTTCCAGGAACTCGAGGAAGGTCCCGGTGGGCCCCTCGAGGTCCATCTCCTTCCCCACCTCGGCGCACTCGAGGTGAATGTCCCGGGCCTGGGCGCTCAACTCGGGAGAGAGCGGGTAAAAGTCCTCCAGCAGGGCGATCATGACCTTGCGAAGAATCCGGCATGCGTCCAACAAGCGCTCCGCCAGCAGATCGTACTCCGGGGACCCTCCGGCCGCGCCGGCTTCTTCCGACACGGTGCGAAGCCCGCTCTTGAAACGGTCGAGCGCCTCCCGGAGCCTTTCCTGGTCGAGGGGTTCGTCAGGTACGAGTTCGGCCTCCATGGCCTCGACGGTCGCATCCAGCTCCGGATCCGTAGCGGCGGCCGACCCCATGGCGCGAATGATCCGGATCAGCAGCTCCTTCTCCTCCTGGTGCACGCGGTCCAGGTCCAGGTAGTCTTTCTTGAGCCTTTTGAGCTCGTCTCCTGCTTTGTCTGCCACATCTCCTCCAGGGATACCGCCCTTTTCTGAAACGGCTCTTTATCACCGCCCTTATCTCAGACCCAGGGGAAGGGGCCCCGCCTACTTCCTCTTGTCCATGGGAATGTAGTCGCGCTCGTTCGGACCCGTGTAGACCTGCCTGGGCCGCTGAAGCCTCCAGCCCGGGTCGTCCATGCTCTCCTTCCACTGGCTGATCCACCCCGGAAGGCGCCCGATGGCGAACATCACCGTGAACATGTTCGTGGGGATCCCCAGGGCGCGCATGACGATGCCGCTGTAAAAATCCACGTTCGGGTACAGGTGGTGATCGATGAAGTAGGGATCCTCCAGGGCCACCTCCTCCAGCCGCCGGGCGATGTCCAGGAGCGGGTCGCTGCCTTTCTGTTTCTTGAGGACCCTGTCGGCCATCTTCTTCATGATCTTCGCCCTCGGGTCGTAGGTCTTGTAGACCCGGTGCCCGAACCCCATGAGACGGAACGGATCCTGCCGGTCCTTGGCCCGCTCGATGAAGGGACCGGGATCCCCGCCGTTCTCCTGGATGTCCTCCAGCATCTCCACCACGGCCTGGTTGGCGCCGCCGTGAAGCGGCCCCCACAGGGCGCAGATCCCCGCGGAGATGGCGGCGTAGAGGTTGACGCGCGCGCTCCCCACGAGGCGTACGGCTGCGGTGGAGCAGTTCTGCTCGTGGTCCGCATGCAGGATCCAGAAGACGTTCAGGGCCTGTGCGACGTCCGGGTCCACCTCGTAGGGGCGGACCGGCGAGTCGAACATCATGTTCAGGAAGTTGGCCGCGTAGGTGAGATCCGGCCGGGGATAGATGACCTCGTGCCCGCGGCTCAGCTTATAGGAGATGGCGGCCATGGTCCGGATCTTCGAGATCAGCCGGGTGAAGGTGACAAGGATCTCCTCCTCCTCGCTGCGTTCCGGAAGCTCCGGGTAGAAGGCGCGAAGCGCGTTCACCATGGAGGAGAGGATGCCCATGGGGTGTGCGCGCCTCGGAAAGTTGTCGAAAAAATGGAGCATGTCCCGATGGACCAGGCTGTGGTCGTTCAGGAGGACGGAGAACCGGGTGAGCTCCTCGCGAGAGGGCAGCTCCCCGTTGATGAGCAGGTAGGCGGTTTCCACGAAGGTGGACCGCTCCGCGAGTTGCTCCACGGGGTATCCCCGGTAGCGGAGGATGCCCTGCTCCCCGTCCATGAACGTGATGCTGCTCTTGCAGGCCCCCGTGTTCGGGTAGCCCGGATCGAGGGTAATGAGCCCCGTCTCGTCGCGAAGCTTCGAGATGTCTACGGCCCGCTCTCCTTCGGTGCCGCGGACCATGGGCAGCTCGTATGTCTTTCCATCCACGATGAGCTTGGCGGTTTCTTCCATGCGTGAGGTTCACTCCTTCCTAGGTTTCCTGCTCCGAGGCCGACGGTCTCAACGAGGTCGCTGCACAAAGAGCACGAAGAAAACACGACAAGAGAACAGAACGCGCCCGGCTTCGGCGGAGGATGAACGGGGACGCAGCGAATCCGGGCCTGACGAACGCTGCATTTTCAATATCTTACCAGAAAACAGGCCCGCCGGCCACAGGAAAATATATGCCGGCACCGGCTCAGGCGGAACGGACACGGATCATGTTCGTGGAGCCCGGGACCCAGAAGGGATGCCCGGCCGTGACCACGAGCAGGTCCCCGGCGTTCACCCGGCCCTTTGCAAGGGCCGCCCTGACGGCGAGCTCCACCACGTCCTCGTCCTGCCGGGGCGGGCCGGTGTGGACCGGTTCGCAGCCCCAGTAAAGCATGGATCTCCGCACGGACGCTATGTTCGGGGAGACCGCGATGACCGGCTGCTTCGGACGGAATCGCGAAACATGGGCCGCTGTCCTCCCGGAGCTCGTGGGCGCCACGACGGCCGCGGCCCCAAGGTGGTCGGCCAGCACGCAGGCCGCGTGGGCCACGGACTCCGACACGCCGGGTCCGGGCGTCAATCCGAGGTACCGATCGTGCGGGAACGCCTCCTCCGCCGAGACCGTGATGCGGACCATGAACCGCAGGGCCTCCACCGGATGATTCCCACTGGCCGTTTCTTCCGAGAGCATGACGGCGTCCGTCCCGTCCAGGACGGCGTTGGCCACGTCGGCCGCCTCGGCCCGGGTGGGCCTGGGCGAGTCCACCATGGAGCGCAGCATCTGGGTAGCCGTGATCACCGGTTTGCCCGCCTGATTGGCGCGCCGGATCATGGTCTTCTGGAGCCCAGGCACCTGCTCGAGCGGAATCTCCACGCCCAGGTCGCCCCGGGCCACCATGATCCCGTCCGCGGCCTCGATGATCCCGTCCAGCTCGTTCAGCGCCTCGTGCTTCTCGATCTTGGCGATCACCGGCGTGTCCATCCCCCGGCCCCGAATGATCTCCTTCACCCGGTGGATGTCGTCCCCGCTCCGAACGAAGGAAAGCGCCACGAAGTCCACCCCGTGCTCGAGCCCGAAGATCAGGTCCTCGCGGTCCTTCTCCGTGAAGGAGGGGAGCCGGACGCTGCCCGAGGGGAGGTTGATACCCTTTCGGGAGGTGAGCACCCCGCCGGTCACCACCTCGGTCCGGATGTCGGGGCCGTCCGTCTCCCGGACGACGAGCTCCATGAGACCGTCGGCCAGCAGGATCCGGTCTCCGGCATGCACCTCTCCGGGAAGACCGGCATAGGAAACCGAGACCCGGGTGCGGGAGCCGGCGACAGGCTCCCCCGTGAGGACGAAGAGCTCGCCCGCCTCCAGCCGGATGCCGGGCTCCGGCACGGTGCCCACCCGGATTTTCGGGCCGGCCAGGTCCTGCAGGACGGCCACCGGGCGGCCGAGCTCCTCTGAAATCTCCCGAATCGATTGGATCTTCCGGAGATGGCCCTCCCACTCGCCGTGGGAGAAGTTCAGCCTGGCCACGCTCATCCCGTTCACCACCAGGGAACGGAGCACCTCCGGGGACTCGCTGGCCGGTCCGATGGTGCAGATGATCTTGGTCCTGGACATGGCCGCATCCTTTCCAGGGCTCTCGGCCGGCCGCCGGGCCACCGATCCTCCCTTGCCCCGCTGATGATCCTCATGCCTTCCGGTGCCCCGCCTGCTGGACGGCGAGCCCCCCCATGATAAACACCAGCCCGGCGAAGGTCGAGCCTCGAATGTCCTCCCCCACGAGAAAGTGAATGAGCACCAGGGAGAGGAAGGGGGAGACGAAGATCAGGTTGCCGATCCGCGAGGCGCTGGTGGTGAGCTTGAGGGCGGAAAGCCACAGCACGAAGGTGATGCCCATCTCGAACACCCCCACGTAGGCGGCGCCCAGCAGCCCCCGGGGGTCGGGAACGACCGTCTCCGAGAACACCAGGACATAGGCCAGGACGAACGGGAGGCCGAAAAGGAAGTTGAGAAAGAGGCCGGCCACGGGATCCCGCGGATCGCGGGTGTTGAAGATCCAGTAGAGGGCCCAGACCACCGTGCTTCCCAGGGCGAGGCCCACGCCGAGGGGATCGGAGAACCGAAGCTGGAGGAGGTCTCCGCGCGTGGAGATGATCACCACCCCGGTGTAGCTCACCGCTGTGGCCAGGATGTCCGCGCGGGTCAACCTCTGCCCGAGAAGGGGGATGGAGAGCAGCCCCAAAGCGATGGCCCAGGTGTAGTTCAAGGGCTGGGCCTCCTGGGCGGGCAGGAGGTCGTACGCCTCGAACAGGACCAGGTAGTAGAGAAACGGGTTCAGCAGCCCCAGGCCCAGGGAGAGGAGGCAGTCCCTCCGGGTGCAGGAGAGCACGAGCCCCGTCTTGCCCTGCGCCACCAGGACCCCGCCCAGAGCCAGGAGCGAGGCCAGGCTCGCGTAGAGAACGAGCTGCGGCGGGTCCAGGTAGCGGAGGGAGATCTTGAAAGCCGAGGCCACGGTGGACCAGAGCAAGACGGCCGAGATTCCGAAGAGAAAGGCTCTTTTCTGGGCGTCCATGGAGCTCCGTGATTCGGCCGTGCCGGAGCGGTCCTCTCCGTCACTGCTTCGGCCGGACATATCCCCACTCCACGAGCCGGTTGTACGCATACCGGGCCTGATCCCCGCCGGATGCGGCCTGCAGGTAGTCGTAATAGGCCTGCGCGGCATCGCGCCTTCGTCCCATCCCTTCCAGGGAGAGCCCTTTGAGAAAGGTGATGCCCGGGTTTCCCGGAAGCCGTTCATCGTAAGCGGAGAACTCTTCGTACGCCCCGCCCCAGTCCCGCTCCATGAGGCGTGAGATCCCGCTCACGGAATGAGCCCGGGCCTCCCCGGGATACACTCGCTGGGCCGCTTCAGCGTAGCGGCGGGCCTCGGTGTAGCGCTTTCGCGCCGCCTGGCACTCGGCGCACTTCACCAGGGCGGCGTAGTCGTCGGGCGCGATCCCGAGGGCCCTGCGGTATTGGGCGTCCGCCTCGGACCACGCCTTCCGCCCCATGGCCTTGTCCCCTTCCTGCATGGCCTCGATGGCGCCTCGCATGGCGCGCAGACCGGCCGTTCGATCCATGTACCGCTCCCGGTGAAGCGGCCGGCCCAGGTCGTCCCCGTATCGGGTCCGGACCGCTTCCTCGACCCTGGCGTACCGCTCATCGCTCATGGGGTGGGTGGCGAACATGAGCTCGAGGGCGTTGGGCTTTCGATCCGAGGCCTTGCGGAGCATGTCCAGGAGCCCCTTCATTCCCTCCGGGCTGTACCCGGCACGCGTCATGTAGGTGAGGGCCAGCGCGTCCGCCTCCCGTTCGTTGTCCCGGCTGTACTTGGCCAGCAGGGCGCCGGCGCCGATCCCTCCCAGACCGGAGACCAGGTCCCCCAGGAGGGAATCCCCCGAGGACGCGACGGCGGAGAGTCCCCCCACGGCGGCCGAGACCAGCGCACTCTTGGACATCTGCTGCGCCGTATGCCGGGCGTTGACGTGGCCGAGCTCGTGGCCGAGGAGTGCGGCGAGCTCGGCCTCGTTCTCCAGCTCCAGCAGGATCCCGCGGGTGCAGGCGATGCTGCCGCCCGGAAACGCGTAGGCGTTCACATAGGGGGCGTTCACGCCCCGAAAGGAGTAGGGCATCCCGGGGCGGTGGGTGAGGGAGGCCATCCGAAGCCCCGTGCGGTCCACGTAGTCGTTCAGGTCGCGGTTCTGCAGGACGCCGTAGTCCGCAGAGAACTGGTGGGCCCGGTTGGCCCGATCGATCCGGATCTCGTCGTCTTCCGAGACCAGCATAAGCTGGGACTCGCCGGTCACCGGATTGACGGCGCACCCTGCGGCCAAACCTGCCGCGCCCAGACCCAGGATCCGAAGAAACTCCCTCCGTCCCATCTCCGGGACGCGCGGGCCGCCTGCGCATGGTGACGCCATGTCCTCCCTCCCGAGGGGCTCCCGCCTCCTGGAGACCCTCTTCCCGGTACCTGCGTACCGGGGTCGTGGTACTCCTTCGTCCCCTCACGGACCCGCCACATCTGCTCCTCCGTGGGGCCCCCCTGATCTTGCCCGGCACCCCGACCACCAGGGAGCGGTCGGGAACGATCATGCCCCGGCCCACGAGGCGATGAGCCGGTTTTTGCGAATCCGTCAATATTGCATTACACCTGAATGGGCCGATTGTCGAGTTTTGACCGAAGATGCAAGGAGTGGCGATTTCCGATGCCGGTTCCTCCAGGCGACCGGCGCATTTTTCCGGCTCATTCCGATCCGCAGCAATTTGAAACGCTTGCGTCAGGTTATAGAATGGGGCCCGGGGCCGTCAACCCGATTTACGCATGGATCCTCCCCCCGGAGCATCCTCTCCCCCTTGCGAAGGGCGCCTGCGGGACCAGGCAGGGCTTAAGGATAACTCCCGGCATGCCGATAGGATTTTGTAGAGACCGGGGCGGTTCGTCCTGCAAGATTATCATGAGCGGAGCAAGAAGACCTGGGGGGAAGTCATGGGCGGCAAGATGACGCTGGGGACCAAGCTGCTGGTCCTGTTTCTGGTCGTGGGCATTGTTCCTTTTGTTTCCATCGGTGTGGCCTCCCTGCTCGAATCGGGGGACGCCCTGACCGAGGCGGCCTATGAAAAGCTCGAGGCCGTCCAGATGAACAAGAGGCAGCAGGTGGAAGGATTCCTTGTCGACCGGCGGGGAGATCTCGCCGCCCTGACCGAGATGGTCGAAAGCCTCCGGAAGAAGGCCTTCGAGAAGCTGGCCGTGGTCCAGCAGATCAAGAAGGCCCAGATCGAGGAGTTCTTCCGGGAGAGACGGAACGACGCCGTCGGCCTGTCTACGAACAACTTGGTCGCCGACGCCATCCGCAGCTATCCGAACGCCTTCCAGGAGGACGGCACGGTTGATGAGGGGCTTTACAAGTTCTTCACCATGAAGTTCGGAGATGCGCTGGAGGAGTTCCGCAAGGTCAACGGATACGACGACCTCCTGCTGGTGGACCTGGAGGGCAACGTGGTCTTCTCGGCCACGGGCGCACCGGATCTCGGCCGGAACGCGATCACCGGGGAGCTCACCGACTCGATCCTGGGGCGTTGCCTGGAAAAGACCTCAAAGGAAGGCGTGGCGTTTCAGGATTTCCAACCGTACGGACCGGCCCGGGGCCGTCACGTAGCCATGCTCGCTGCATCGGTCTACGGGGTGGACCAGCGATCAGGTGAGCGCGAACTGGTGGGCACCCTGGTCCTCAAGATGTCCAAGGCCGCCGTGAACAAGGTCGCTCAGCGTCGCGAAGGCATGGGTCGCACGGGGGAGACGTTCTTCGTGGGGCGATCGGGGGAGGAAACGGCCTACCGAAGCGATCGTACGGTTAAGAGCGGGGCCCTGGGCGAGGAAACAACAGCTCCCTATCTCGAGGATCTCTTTGCCGGCGGGAGCCGGATCGAGACCCTGCTCGGGGAGGGAGGGAGTGTGGAGATCGCGGCATACGCCCCCCTGGAGATCCCCGGGGTCGACTGGGGCGTGGTGAGCGTCATGAGCCTCGAGGAGGCCATCGCACCCAGAGTCGACGGGGAAGAGTTCGACTTCTTCGCCCGATACGCACGGAACGGCGGCTACGGGGATCTCCTGTTGATCCACCCCGGGGGAACGGTATTCTACTCGGTGGCCCGCAAGGCGGACTACGGCACCAACGCCCTCGACGGCCCCTATGGGGACACGGGGCTCGGCCGAATGTTTCGACAGGTGATGGAAACGCG
>JAIPEI010000065.1 GCA_021737245.1 Deltaproteobacteria bacterium
CATGACCGAGACGAGCCCTTACCTGACCGTCTCCATCCTGAAGGATTCCCTGACCCGGCTCTCCGCCGAGGACCGATTTGCCTACAAGGCCCGCACGGGGCGTCCGTTCCTGGGGGTGCTCCTCAAGGTGGTGCGGGAGGACGGGTCCGAGGTGGCCCGGGACGACCGTGAGGTGGGGGAGATCACGGTCAAGGGGGACATCGTCACCCCGGGGTACTGGAACCGGCCCGAGGAGACGGCCGCGGCCTTCCGCGACGGCTGGCTTCTCACCGGCGACATGGCCGTGGTGGATCCCGAAGGGTATGTGAACATCGTGGACCGCAAGAAGGACATGATCATCACCGGGGGCGAGAACGTCTACTCCGTGGAGGTGGAAAACGTTCTCTACGAGCACCCGGCGGTGCTCGAGGCCGTGGTCATCGGCGTCCCGGATCCCAAGTGGGGCGAGGCGGTCAAGGCCGTGGTGGTGCTCAAGGAGGGCTGCCCGGCCGGCGCGGAGGAGATCATCCGCCATTGCAAGGAGCGGATCGCGGGATACAAGGCCCCGAAAAGCGTCGACTTCGTGGATGCGCTGCCCCGGACCGGCTCGGGCAAGCTCTACAAAAAGGGGCTCAAGGACCGGTACCTGGAAACGCTCGCATCACGAACGCCCGAGCCGGACGTGTTCGAGCCCGGGTCATGAGAATCTTCTTTCTAGGCCTGTTCTGGAGCCTCTGGTTTCTGGCCTTCTCCACCCGGACCTCGCTCTCGCCGCTCCTCCCGGTGATCGAGGACGAGCTCCATTTGAGCCACGCACTGGCCGGGGGGCTTTATCTCGCGCTCTCTATCGGCTACACCATGAGCCTCCTTCTGTCCGGTTTCCTCGCCCCCCGCATCGGATACAAGCGGAGCATTATCATCGGGTTCGTCTCCCTGGCTGCAGCGCTCGCCTGTCCCTGGTTCGCCCGGGACTACACGCTGCTCCTCGGAATCTTCTTTCTGGTGGGAGCCGGCGGGGGGCTCTACCTGCCGAGCGCCGTCCCGCTTCTCACGCGGCTCTATGACGCCCGGCACTGGGGCAAGGCGCTGGCCTTTCACGACACCGCGGCATCCATCAGCATCCTCTCCATTCCCTTTCTGACCACGCTGACACTCCTGTTCCTGGACTGGCGGGCTTTCTTCGCCATCCTGGCGGGGGCCTGCGTGCTGGCCGTCGCGATCTTCGCCCTCTTCGTCCCGAACGTGCCGCCTCAGGCCGACGAGGAGCGGGGCAGCCTGATCAGCA
The DNA here is from genome assembly GCA_021737245.1 of Deltaproteobacteria bacterium. Taxonomy (GTDB): domain Bacteria; phylum Desulfobacterota; class DSM-4660; order Desulfatiglandales; family HGW-15; genus JAIPEI01. The sequence goes on from JAIPEI010000065.1 coordinate 1,265, forward strand.
TCTTCCGCCGGCGCGAGTTCTGGATTATGGTCGTCCTCTGGATGGTGGCGGCCACCGCCAGCATGGGCCTTTACAGCATCATGCCGCTCTTCCTGGTCAAGGAGAAGGGCATCCCGCTGGAGACGGCCAACACCCTGTTTGGATTGTCCCGCATCGGCGGCGTCTTCGCCACGGTGATGGCCGGGTTCCTGGCGGACCGGTTCGGCGTTCGACGGGTCCTGCTTTTCGTATTCCTGATCACGGGTCTCTCCACCGTGGGCATTGCTCTGGCCCCATCCTACCTGTTTCTCGTGGTGATGCTCTTCATCCAGGCGCCTCTTTCCAACGGGTTCTTTCCGGTGGGCCTGGTGGCCATCAGCAAGCTGAGCGGGACCGGCGAGCGGAGCCTGTTCACGGGGGCGACCATCTCAGGGGGGACCATCGCGGGGCTCGGCCTGGCCCCTCTCTGTCTGGGAGCCGCGGCGGATGCGTGGAGCTTTCAGGCGGGGATCCTGGTCACCGGCGGGATCATCATGGCCGCTACATTCATGACCTTCCTCCTCCGGGACCTCTGATCGGCGGGCCGTCCGGACGCCGGGCATTCCACCTCGTGATCAGGCGCTCTTTCCGGCCGGGGGCTGCTTCAAGGGCAGGGTGACGATGAAGACGGAGCCTTGCCCCTCCTCGCTCTCCACCCGGATGTCACCTCCGTGCCGTTCAACGATCTTTCGGCAGATGGCCAGCCCCATCCCCGCCCCTTCGTACTCCCCCCGGCCGTGGAGGCGATGAAACGGCTTGAAGATCTGTTCCATGTATCGCTCTTCGATCCCGATGCCGTTGTCCTCGAAGCGAAGCTCACACCGCTCTCGGGCGCCCTTTTTGCGGGGCAGTTTCCGTTGGTCGATCCGGATGCTCGGAGGAACCCCCGGCCGTTGAAACTTGAGGGCGTTCCCGATCAGATTCTGCATGAGCTGAAGCAGCTGATGAGGGTCCCCTTCCACACGAGGGAGACCGGACACGGCCACGGCGCCGTTGCTCCGGTCGATCAAATCCTCCAGGTTGAACAGGGCCTCCCGGGCCACCTCGTCCAGCTCGACCTCCGAGAAGGGCTGCTGCCGGGTGGAGACCCTGGAGTAGTGAAGCAGCGCCTCGATGAGGCTGCGCATGCGGGTGGCCGCGCTGACCATCCTGTCCAGGTAGTCCCGGCCCCGATCGTCCAGCCGGTCCGCATACTTGGTTCCGAGACGATCACCGAAGGTCTGGATCTTCCGGAGAGGCTCCTGGAGGTCGTGGGAGGTCACGTAGGCGAAATCGCCCAAGTCCCGGTTGCTCTGCTCCAGCTTCTTCATGTTCTCCAACAGCTCGATCTCGGTCTGCTTCCTCTCGGTGATGTCCCGCACAAAGGCCCACATCTCTCTCGGCGTCCCTTCGGCGTCCCGCGAAACGTGGACCCGAAGCTCCACCGATACGAGCGTGCCGTCCTTTCTCTGGAACTCCTTTTCGTAAAGCGGCGTGTGTCCTTCACGCCGGAGCTGCTCGGCCATGCCGAGCTCCTTGTGGAGCCATTGATTCGGAGTGATATCCCGCACCGTCATTTCTCTGAGCTCGGATTCCGAGTACCCCACCAACGCCTCGAACGCCTGGTTGACCTCGATGAAACGGCTTTCCATGTCCGTTCTGGCGAACCCGTCCAGGCTTCGCTCCTGGAGCTCCCTGGCCCGCTGCTCGCTCTTTCGGATGGCCTCCTCGGCCTCCTTGAGCCGGGTGATGTCGCTCGCCGTACCGCACATCCCGATGGTGCTCCCCTGCCCGTCCCGGAGGGGAAAACCCCGATCGCGAACCCAGCGCAGCTCGCCGTCCGGCCGCACAATGCGGTACTCGAGGTCCCACTTCCCCATGGCGTGGCGCTTGATCTCCTCCACCACCCTCGGCCTGTCCTCGGGGTGGACGGCGTCGATGAAAGACCTTGGGACGGCGTAGAGGCTCTCCACCGATCGGCCCCACACCTTTTCGTAAGCGGGGCTCACGTAGAGCATGTCGGTGATGCCGGGCTTGCTCATCCAGAAGACGTCCTCGATGGTCTCGGCCAGCAGGCGGAACTTGCGCTCGCCTTCGCTCCGCTCCTGCTCGGCCTTCACCCGGTCTGTTACGTCCATGAGCCCCAGCAGCACGCCCGAGACGCCGCCCCGGTCGTCCCAAACCGGCTGGAGGCTCCAGTCCCAGTAAGTGGTGCCGCGATCCGGCTGGTGGGGATGGTCGAAGGGCTTCGCCGTCACGGCATAAGGCTCACCGGTCTCGAGAACGCGGCGGAACAGGGCCTCGTTTTCCTCGTGGGGGTAGAGATCGAAATGGTTTTTCCCGGTAAAGAAATCCACCGTCTTGTTTGCAGCCGCGGCGTACGCCTCGTTCACCCGGATGAAGTCGAAGTTCCGGTCCATGTAGGCCATGAGGAGATGGGTGTTGGCAAAGATGCTCTCCAGCACCTCGTTACTCTCCCGCAGCCGGTCCGCGGTCCGCCTGTGCTCTCTCACCTCCTGCTCCAGGTTCTGCTTGGCCGTCCGGAGCTCGGACGTCCTCCGCCACACCTCCGACTCCAGGTCATCCCAGGCGGTCTTCAATGCAGCTTCGGCCTGCTTCTGTCCGGTCACCGCCTGGAGGATGCCTCCCTTTTCTTCCACCGCGACGGCCCGCGAGTCGGCGAGGGCGCGGGCTTCGATATGATTCATGGCCAGAGACGAGATGTCGGCCAGCTGCCTCAGGCAGACCTCCTCCTCCTCGGTGAACTCCCCGTCCCGCTTGTCCATGACCATGATGACCCCCGCGGCCTCGGATCCCGGACCTCTCAGCCCGGCCGCCAGGCATCCGGCCGCAGGACCCTGAAACGACTCCGATCCATGTCCCGAACCACGGGCGGCGAGCCCGGCATCCGGGAGCCGGATGGACGGCACGCCTTGCAGCAGCTCCCGGTAGGCGGCTTGCATTTCTTCCTGGACCGTCTCTTCCGGCGGGCCGGGCGGGGCTTCTCCGTTCCCGGTGGTCGCCTGAACCCGAAAAAGGCCGTCCTCGCAGCCGTAGCCCGCGGCACCCACCCGCGCGCCTGTCAACTCCAGCGCGGCCTCAGCCGCCCGCTGCAGCAAGCCGTGCGGGGACGTCTCCTCAAGGACCGTACCGGTCACGCGAAGCAGGACCCGGGACCGTTCCAGGGAAATGGTTTGACCCTCTTCAAGTATACCTTTCGAGCCGTTCTCAGATCCGGATTCCATGCGCTCCGACATTCTTCACTCTTTCCGTCGTGTTTGATTGTTCGCAGCCGGCCCCGCCGCACCGACGCAGGAAATCCCCGGCATGCCGTCCGTTCTCACATTCCGTCTCCCTCATAGATCAAATCCGCTCGAACCTCAAGGGCTCCGCAGTCAAGTCCGCGAGGCGCAGGCTGATCCCGGAATACCGTTCCCGCCCCCCTGCTATACAGGCTGCCCCTTATTCTTCGGCTGCGGTTTTCCACGTACGCTACTCGAAAAACCGCATTTTTCCGATTGGTGCCTCCGTCCCGGCGGCAGAGCAGACCGAAAGGAGAACGTCATGAAACCGACCCTTACACGAATCGCATTTCTGATGGCCATCGCCTGGTTCGCCGGGGGCTGCGCCACTGGAACCAACCTCGAGCCCGCCCCGGTGGAGACCATGGAATCGAGCGGAGATCTTTGTATCGGCGGCTGTGAAGGCATTCAGCTGATCGCAGATCCCGATGCCTGGAAAGGGACCCCGGAGATCATCGATCACGTCACTCCCATCAAGATCACCGTGAAGAACAACCATGGATCCGCCATACGGGTGTTGTACCGCCAGTTCGCGCTGATCGCACCCGACGGAAAACGGTTCTCAGCCCTTCCTCCATTCGAGATCAAGGGCATCGTGGAGGTACCTTCTCCGCCCACCCTTTCCGGACCGCCGGCGTTCCGCAGCCACAACTTCTTCGTCTCCCCCCATCACCACGCCTACGTGCCCGGGGTCCCCATGGCCGGGGAGCCGTTCCCCTACGACCCCTTCTACTATGACCGCTATTACAGGACGTGGAAGGAGATCGAGCTTCCCACCGAGCATATGAAGACGGTCGCCCTCCCGGAAGGCGACATACGGGACCAGGGCGAGGTAACAGGCTTTGTCTACTTCGAGAAGGTCGTGGGGGTGGAAATGGTTGAGCTCCACATGGACCTCATGGAGGCGGACGACGGCACCATCTTCGGCCGCATTCGAATACCCTTCAACGTGGTGGAGTAGTGTCTTACCCGGTCAGTATCCACACGAATCATTTCCCGGGCAATAAGGTTGATCCGGTATTTTGGTTCCGTGCGGCCGGTAGAGCGGCCGAATGCATCTCAAGCTGCAGAGACATGGGGGGTGTGATCAGCAGATGGATACAGGATCGACGGTATGGCGGGCAGCCGGCGCCTTCATTAGGATGGCGGTCAAGGAAAGCGGCACCGATGGCTTCACGGCCTGCGGCACCGACGGAAAATAGAGAGGCGGGAAAACCTCTCGACGCACGCAGGAAGCATCTGCACCCTGACACGTCTCGAGCAAAAAAAGGAGAAGGACATGGAAATGAACACCACCGTGACTGTGCACAGCAGCCTTCCGATCGGCAACCGGCTGACCGAAGCGGGCAGGCAGCTGAGGGCCTGGTTGGAATCCCTGGGAACCCCGTATGAACAGAGCGTTCACCGCTTGCGATCCAACGGCTTTGAAAAGCGGGGGCAGGAGTACCACTACCACTACCTGCTACGAAAGGAAACCGACAGGGAAGGAGGTGCGAACCTATGACAGGACGCCGCGAAGAGCTCGTTCGCAAGCTCCAGGCCAAGCTGGAGGAGTGGAACACGCGAATCGACGAGCTGGAGGTTCAAGCCGCGCTCATGGAAGCGGAGGCGCGGACGGAGCAGCAAAAACGGATCGAAAGAATTCGACGAAAGCGGGACGAGGTGCAGGAGAAGATCGATGCGCTCAGCCGTTCCGGCGACGATGCCCTCCGGGACCTGGAGCAGGGCGTGAACTTGGCCGTGGATGCTCTCAAAGAGGCATTACAATCGGCGACCTCCCGATTTCGCTGATATGGGGGGAAGATCGGACCTGCAAAAAGGCGAACGCCGGGACGCACACCTGACACGATAGGGGAGGACAATACATGAAGCACATATGTCATTTGGCCCTTTTCTTTGCTGTGGCCGGACTGCTTCTGCTCTGTCCCGCTCCCGGGGCGCTCTCCGGCGCATCCTCCGGCGGGGAAGAGACCAGCGCAGGCGACGTTCAGCAGGAGGTCGAAGAGGCCATGCGCGCGATCCGCAGCTTCTCGGCGGAGCAGAGAGATGATGCCGTTGCCCAGGCCAAAGAAGCGCTGAGGAAGCTGGACGCACGCATCGACAGGTTGGAAAACCGGATGCAGGAAGGGTGGTCGGACCTGGACCAGGCCGCACGACGCAAGACCCGCGAGTCGCTCCAGCGGCTGCGGGAGCAACGCAACGAGCTCGCGGAATGGTACGGCGGCATGAAGCACGGCTCCATGGACGCCTGGGATCGATTGAAACAGGGTTTTTTGAACAGCTACGAAAAGCTGGAAAACGCCTTCAAGGAAGCGCGGAAAGAGCTGGCTTCCGGGGGGATGACCGAGGAGAAGAAGTAGGACGTCAGGAAGGAGACACCCATGGAGATCAAGAAGATTCTCTGGCCCACGGATCTTTCGGGAAACGCCGGAAAAGCGCAGGGAGCCGTGGATTCCCTTGCGGAAAAGTACCAGGCCGAGGTCCATGTCCTCTACGTCATGGAAGACCCGGCCATCCATGAGCCCTGGTATGGAGACTTTGATCGGGAGCACATCGAGAAGATCCAGGCCTGGGAACGGGAGCAGGCAAAAAAGAGGCTGGACGAAGTGTGCGATAAAGCCCTGAAAGGCTGCTCAGCCTTGTTCAAGGAAATCGCCCTGGGTGATCCGGCCGAAGAGATCCTGAAGGTCATCGAACGGGAGAACGTCGATCTGGTGGTCATGACCGCCCGGGGAAGAACGGGGAGCTTTCCGTTCGGCAGCGTGACGGAAAAAGTGGTGAAGAATGCGTCGATACCGGTGCTCACCATTCCGATCGCCGGGCCCGCCTGAGACGGCCGGGCGGAGGAGGAGAAGGGCATGGCCCTGCCCCGAGAAGCCGTACTGAACATGATCCAGGAACACGTCGTGGAGGACTGGAGGATCTTCGTCAGCAGCATGGAACGATCCCTGGACATGCTCGAGCGGGACATCCGGCAAGCCTCCTCCATGAGGGAAGACTGCACGCCCGCGTGGTGTGAGGCGACCGAGCATGTCATAGACGACTTGAGCAGTCATCTGTTCTCCATCAGTGAACCGCGCCTGTCCTCGGACACGGACTCCAGGAACCTCCGGGCGCTCAAGCGGCGCCTGCGTGAACTGTATGCAAAGTACAAGAGCATTTCCGGCGGGACGGCCTGAACCGGCCCGGCTCGAGGCGAAGAGAATCTCATGTACATCGATGAAAAAATGATCGGCTCCTGTCCAGCCGGCCCCTTTGGGGAGAGGGTCCAGACCGCCGCCCGCGGCGAAGCAACCGGGGCCGGAGCCGCGCCTGTCGCGGATTCGTTTCAGGTCTACATGACGGAAATCGCGGGAAACACCCTGCTCAGCAGGGAGGAAGAGAAGGATCTGGCGACCCGCTATCGCGAGAACGGCGACAAGGAGGCAGCGGACCGCCTGATCACCTCCAACCTGCGGCTCGTGGTCAAGATCGCGCGGGATTTCATGCAGTACTGGAGCCATGACTTCCTGGACCTGGTCCAGGAAGGGAACCTGGGCCTGCTCCACGCGGCCAGGAAGTTCGATCCCCACAAGGGAGCGAAGTACTCCTACTACGCCTCTTTCTGGATTCGCGCCTACATTCTGAAATTCATCCTCAACAACTGGAGAATGGTGAAAATCGGCACGACCCAGAACCAGCGAAAGCTGTTCTTCAATCTCGGGAAGGAGCGCCGCCGGATGATCGAGGAGGGAGAGGAGCCCGAGGCCAGGGTCCTGGCGGATCGTATGGGGGTCCGGGAAAAGGACGTGGAGGAGATGAGCCTCCGTCTCGCACACCGGGATGTGTATCTCGACGCCCCCACGGACGACGGGTTTTACCCGGACGCCTACCTTTCGGAGACCGGGTCGGACCCGGGCGCAGAGGAAGCGTTGTCGGACGGCGAAAGGCGCGGACTGCTCCTGGAAAAGATCGCCGAGTTTCGGAAAACCATCTCGGGCAGGGAAGGGGACATCTTCGATCGGCGCTTGATGACCGACAACCCGGACACCCTCAAGGCCGTCGGAGAAAGCTGGTCCATCTCGAGGGAAAGGGTGCGACAGATCCAGAACCGGCTGCTGGACAACGTCACCGACTGGCTGAGAAGGGAGCTTCCGGAGTTCGACGAAACGTTCTCCGACATGGTCCGGTAGCATCACGCGCACGGTGGGTCACGGGAAGCCGCAAAGGCGGGCTGCCGCTCACGCCGCAGGCGGCTTCGCCCCTCTCAAGTTGTCACGAGGCCCTTTTCGATGGCATAGGCCGTCAGAGAAGATGCGGTGTGAAGATCGAGCTTCTCCATGATGTTGGCGCGATGCTTTTCCACGGTCTTGATGCTGATGCAGAACATGTCGGCTATCTCCTTGTTCTGGTAGCCCTCGCCGACCATTTTCAGGATCTCCCGCTCGCGCTGCGTCAACGTCTCCCATGACGACTTCTCTCGAACCCGCCGGGTGCTCACCAGGTATCCCTCCAGGATCCGGCCGGAGATCTCCGGGCTCACGAACTGCTTCCCCGCCAGGACCGCCCTGATCGCCAGCTGGAGCTCTTCCTGATCGGAGGATTTGAGGCAGTAGCCGTGGATGCCCGCCTTGAACGCCTGAAGAACGTGGTCCTCGTCCTTGTGCATGGTGAGGGCCAGGATTTTCGTGTTCGGGCAGGCCTTCCGGATGTCCATGACCGCTGATATGCCGTCCATCCGCGGCATGTTCAGATCCAGGATGAGAAGGTCGGGTTCGTGCTCCCTTATGCATCGAATGGCCTCCATCCCGTCACCGGCCTCGGACACCACCTGGAACTCTCCCCCCACCTCCAGCAGCGTACGGAGTCCCTGGCGAAGAACCTTGTGGTCCTCTGCAATCACGACACTTGGTTTTTCGTTCATGACTGGCCTCATGTCGAAAGAATCATCCATAGGGCGTGAACTCAGGCGAACAGCACGCCCAGAACCTGATCGATCTCCTCGAGTGACCGGACCACCCTTCCTGCTTCTGCTTCAAAAGGCTCGATTCGGCCTTCCCGCCTTTCGTGCGTCATGCTTCGAAGCCGGTGCACCAGCGCTTCCCAGGCCCCTGGAAGGTCCAGATCGTCATCCATTCGCTCCCGGAAGCTTTGCAGCAGCGTATCGTCCCGTTCGTCATCTTCCTTCCGGGACGGCGCCTTCCGGGCCTCCTCCTCCAACTCCCCGATCTTCTCCCGGGCACCTTCCACCTGTTCACGGGACCAGCGGAGGAGCCTGCTTGTGAGGTTCAACGTTTCACGGTAGTGCCGCGCGAGCAGGCAGAAGCGAACGTGTGCCGGCTCATACCCCTGATCCAGAAGCTCCGAAAGGTAGACGATGTTCCCTTTGCTCTTGCTCATCTTGGCGCCGTCCACCAGGACATGCTCCCCGTGAAGCCAGAACCGGGAGAAGGTCCGAGCGGTCAGCGCCTCAATGACAGCGATGGTGTAGTCATGGTGCCGGTACAGATTGTCCACTCCGCCGCAGGCGATGTCGATCCGGTACCCCAGGTCTCTGGTGATGATCGCCGGGTCCTGGATGTTCCAGGCCGGCCTGCCCCGGCCGATATCGGTGTCCCAGTAGACGGCGCCGTCCCGTTTCTCCCTGTAGCGGTGCCACAGGATGAAATCCCCGAGGTTCCAGCGTCTCCCGGAGTAGGTGTCTCTGCGAAAACGCCGCCGCTTTTTCGGCCACCGGCTCATGTCCAGCCCGAAGAGCTTCCCGAATCCCTCGAACTTCAGGGGATCGAAGAACACATCCCCTTCGTGCCGGTACGCATAGCCTTTTTCCATGAGGTCCTGGATAAGACGAACCGCCTGATCCACCGCCTCCGAGGACTTGGGAGGCCTCTCCGGCATGACCATGTCAAGAAGCCGGGCTTCCCGGATGAATCGCTCCTCCACCGGTCGAGTGAGCTCCTCGAGGCTCACGCCTTTCTCCGCGGCCTCGGCGATCGCCTTGTCCTCCACGTCGGTCTGGTTCATGAGGCGCTGCACCCGATAGCCCGAGAGCTCGAGGTATCGATGGAGGACGTCCTCGTAGAGGAAGGTGCGGTAATTGCCCAGGTGCGGAGGGCGATAGGTGGAGGGTCCACAGGTGAACAGCTTGACCTGTCCCGCTTTCAGCGTCCGGAAGGGTTCCTTTTCCCGAGTCAGGGTGTTTCTGAGACGAAGTGTCATGGGGTGGAATCCGTGCGCGGCGCATGCGAGAAACCCTCCACCCGCCCGGCGTCCTCGATGTCCTTTGCAATGGAGAGCGAGATCTTCAACCCCCTGCTGTTCCCCGCTTCAACCCATGCCTCCCCGCCGTGCCTCTCGGCCACCTCCTTGACGATCGCCAGCCCCAAGCCCATGCCTTCGGCCCCCGAGACCGCCTTTGCCCGGGAGAACATTCTGAAGAGGCGCTCGGGGTCGCTTTCATTGATCCCCACACCGTCGTCCTTCACGGACAGGACATGGAAGGATGCTCCCTGCCGGTAAGCGATCTTGATGGTTTGGAGATCGGGGCCTGCATGTTTCAGTGCGTTTTCCACGAGGTTACGCATGGCCCTCATGAGAAGCATTCGGTCCAGGGATATAACGGGGTTCTCCCCGCACGTCTCCAGGCGAACGCCTCTCTCCGCCAGCCGAATCTTGAACTCCTCATGCAGGTCACGGTAAATCGTCTGGAGACGATACGATTCCGGCCGCAGGGGAAGCTCCCGTGCCTTCATGTACACATTGACGCTGTCAGCGAGCTCCGTGATCTGCTCCGCGGCCTTCATGATGCGTCGACAGTAGAGCCTTCCCTTCTCGTCGAGATCGTCCGCATTTCGCTCGAACAGGAGGCGGGCCAGACCGTGAATGGCCACCACCGGACTCTTGAGATCGTGGGAAACGGCATAGGCGAACACCTTGACCTGCTCGGACGTGAACTTGAGGGCCTCGTTGGTTTCGACCAGCTCCGCGGTTCTCTCCTCCACCCTAAGCTCCATTTCCTCGTAGGACCTCTGGAGCGCGTTCCAGGCCCGGGCCTTTTCCACGGCATATCGTATGGAGCGTTCCAGGAGATCCGGGGTGATTTCCTCCTTGACCAGATAGTCGGAGGCCCCCGCCTTCATGGCCCGAACGTCAACGTCATACTCCCCCTGCCCCGTCAGAAAGATGACAGGGACGGGCCATCCTTTCCTCCCGGCCTCCCGGAGGATCTCCAGCCCGTCGTGCGCTCCCAGCCGATAGTCCAGCAGGCATACATCATAATGGCTGTGGTCGACTTCCTGCAGTCCGTCCTTGAAGGTGGCCGCCCAGGTGAGGTTGTACCGGTTTTTGGAGATGTCCGTCAGAGAATCCCGCAGGATGACATAGTCATCCGGGTCGTCCTCGATGAGGAGGACCCTCAGCGGCCTTGTGTGATCGGCGGCTAGCATGGGGTGCTCACTGTGTACTCCTCACGGGTCCAGGTTCTGGAAGGGGCCGGAAATTGTCCTCTTCCCGCCGGCTCGGGCGCGTGGAAAGCAAAGGTTTCCAATCAGTATAAAAAGACCTCTGGAAAGATGGGAATGGGGTGAATCCCCCATTTTAAGAGACAAAAACGGATCGACCCGGCCGGTATCCCGGGAGGGAACCGCCGGGAGAAAGAAGGGCGGGG
>JAIPEI010000066.1 GCA_021737245.1 Deltaproteobacteria bacterium
GGCCTGGGACCATTTGCCCCCCCGGGTGCGGAGCATGGAAAGCACAAAGGCCGATTATCAGGAGCGGTGCGGAAGCTGTGCTCTGCGCCCCCTTTGCATGTGGTGCCCGGCCCTGGCCCACCTGGAAACGGGCGAGCTGGACCGGCCGGTGGACTGCTTCTGCAAGGTGGCACAGGCACGAACGTCGCTTCCGGAAAACGCGCCATCCGCCCGGTCGCGATGATCCTGCAACCTCCGCATTTGAATTGTAATCTTCCAGGAGCAGGGATATAATTTTTGATAATCACGCAAGCGCAGGAGTTGACAGTGAAGAAGCAGTGGAAACGACCCGAGCTCATCGCCCTGGTCCGGGGCCGGCTCGAAGAGGCGGTCCTGGGGAATTGTAAAGCCCAACACGGAGCCGGACCTGAGCAATCAGCCACCGGCTGCATGAATGTAACAGGAAACGGAGCCTGCCGGGGCCACTCGAAGTCCTGAACCTCGCAGCAGGAAACCTTGGCGGACGGCCTCTTCCTCGCTACACTGTGCATGAGCGCAGGCGACCAAGCGGCGGGCGCTCTCCTCGGATCGAATGCCTCGAAGCTCCAGGCTCTCCTCGATGATGCGGCCAATACTCCGCCTTTGGCGTGCTGCGGTCTCCTTGAGGGCGCGGTGAACATCATCGTCCAATGTAATGGTGAGTCGCCCCATGTTTCCTCCGAGTGATTGGTTCTCAACCTGACACCAAAACACCAAGATGTCAAAGAAAGGGCCTTTCCTGGCTTTTTTGGCATTGATGCACATTTTACCAAGATAAATTTGTTCGGTTGATTTGAGTTGAAGTCCGGGAAATCCGATATACGTTTTAAAGGTGCCATGAAAACCGCCCCCCGAAAAGGTTTGCCGATCTTATGTCGCCTGTGTACCAAAGAGGCGGGGACGTCCTGTGGAACCCGGTGGGCCGGGATCCTGACGAGCTCCTCCTGGTTCACGAGGGGCAGGACACGCGCATCTTCGTCCTCTCCGGCAGGACGGGTGCGGCCGTGTGGACCCGGCTGGACGGAGCCCGTTCCCTGGACGATCTCTCCATCGAGCTTGCCCGCGAGTGCGGCACGCCCCTCGAGGATGCCCGCAATCTGATAGCCTCCTTTGTCAGGGAGCTCCAGGCCGAGGGCCTGGTGGAGCTCCTTTCCCGGCCTTCCCCGTCTCGAGCGTGCGACCCCCTCCCCTGGCCCGCGGATCCCGAGCCCCCGGCCCTGGCGCCGTTCTCATCGGAGTCCCTGGCAGCACCCGACCTGGTTGCAGTGGGCTCGTACCAGGGCGGGCACAACAACATCGGGCACCACAAGGTGTGCCACGCGGGCGCGGGCGGATTCAACAACCAGGGCGGACCCGGCCCCTGCCGCCCCGGGCATGGATGGAACAACTCCGGGCACGGTCCAAAGTGCAACTAGGGATCGGGGCCGGCGGGGGTGACCACTCCGGGGCTGAAAAGGAGCCGGCCATGGACCAGGGGCTTTTCCGCCTTTCTCCGGTCCCCTGGGACGGCGGGCCCTCGAGGTTCGCCCTGCTCGAGGGGACGCGGAGCGCTTTCCAGGTGTCGGAGCAGGTGCACGAGGCCCTGACCGGGCAAGGCCTTCCCGGCGCAGGGGGGCTCCCGGAGGCCGCGTCAGAGATCCGAAGGCTGCGGGCCATGGGGTTCTGGCCCGATGACCCGAGCGTGTGGGAGCTCTCGGAGCAACGGTTCAGCCTCAGCCTCCACCTCGTACACGGCTGCAACCTGGCCTGCCCCTACTGCAACGTGCAGCAGGGGACCTATGGCGAGCCCGAGTCCCTCATGAGTCCGGAGACGGCCCTGGCAGGGGTGGAGCTCCTCAGGGAGCAGGCAGGGGACCGGTCCATGCGCCTGGTCTTCTACGGAGGGGAGCCGCTCCTCAACTGGCCCGTAATGCGCCGGGCCGTGAAGAGGATCTCGTCCGAGCTTCCCTCGTGCGACCTGGAGGTGGTTACCAACGGAACGCTTTTGAATCCTGAGCGGGCCGCGTTTCTGGCAAGGCACAACGTGTTCACGGTGATCAGCATGGACGGCCCCGGGGAGGTGCACGACCGGAACCGGCCCATGAGGGCCGGGGGCGGGAGCTACGATCCGGCGCGGCGGGGTCTCGAGTGCCTCAAGGATGCCGGGGCCGCCTTTCACATCCGGGCCACCTGGGTGCCCGGCTCTGAGGAGTACGATCGGGTCCTGTCGCACCTGGCCGGGCTCGCAGGGGACGAGCGCAAGGTCGCCGTGGCCCTGGAGTTCGAACAGGCCGGGAGGGAGGGTGTGGAGGCCTGGAACCGGGTGCTGTGCGAGAGGTTCCGGGCGGCTCGAGCAGGCTCAACCGGCCCGCCTCCGGGCCTGGGTCCTGTGCTGGACCAGGTGCTCCGGGGGGATGGGGCGCCGGTCCCGCGGTGCGAGGCCGGGGATGCGGGGATCTCCGTGACGCCGGACGGGACCCTCTATCCCTGCCAGGTCACGGCGAGCATGAAGCGGTTCCGCCTGGGCACGATCAGGCAGGGGCTGGATGCCGAGGGGAGAAGGAACCAGGCGGCGTTTCTGGGCATCCGCTCGGAGGTTTGCGACTCGTGCTGGGCCGGGGGCTTGTGTGGGGGCCCCTGCCCCCTGAGCGTGCCCATCCCTAGGGACTGGGCCCTTTGCCGGACCAACCGTCTCCAGGTGCACCAGGCCCTGGAATGGGCGGCCCGCACCCCGTCCCTGGAGCTTGCCGGCCCTTTTGCGGATGACGGGGGCCTTCGCCGGGATGTGGAGCGGGGAGCGGCCCTGAGGGACCTTCTGTGGAAGCGGAACCTTCACATCAGGCCCCTGGCGCTGTGGCCCCAGCCGGAGCAGGCCCGGTGAGCCGGTTTCGGGCGAGCTTCCAGGGCGAGCGCCTGGCGCTCCGGGGCCTGCCCTCCGAAGCGGCCGGGGAGCTGGCCTTTCACCTGTGCCTGGACGGGCTTTCGCCCGGGACCGACCCGGCGGGGCGGGTCCTGGACCTCTCAGGCGCTTTGTCCTCCGCGGATGAAGATCCCCTGCCCGCCCTGCTCCTGGAGGCGGTGCACGGCCTGGCAGCGGTGCTGGCGGACCGGTTCCTGTTTCTTCACGGGTGCGCCTTCGGCTTCGAGGGAAAGGCCGCGCTTTTCTGCGGGCCCAGCGGCGCGGGCAAGACCACGCTCGCCATGGTGGCGGAGCACCTGGGTTTTCCGGCCCTGGGGGAGGACCTGGTCGTGGTGGACTGGGAGCGCGGCTGGGTGCACGGGCTGGCCATGCCCTTTCGGCCCCGGCCGTTCACGCGGGAGCTCCTGGACCGGTGGTACAGGGACCGGGGCGGCTCGTGGGCCCGGGACGCGCCCGTGCGGCCCGGGTCGACCGAGGGGACCTACCCGCTGGAGCGGCTGTTCCTGGCGGGCGCGGGCAAGGCCCCGGCGGTGGAGGCTTTGCTGGCCTGCGCATTCGGCCGGGCCCACCTCGACCCGGCCGTGCTGGTGCGAAGAGCGGCAACGGCCCTGAAGGGCTGCACGGTTCACAGGTGCCCGCAGGTAAGAATTGCACCCGGCACGTCCGAGGCGCGCATGAAGAAGGTGATGGATCAATGGCTGAGGCGACCGCAGGACCCCTGGCCGACAGAGCTCTTCGGGATCGGATCCTGAAGGCGGCCTCCGGCGGCCCGGGACACAGGCAGGCGCCTGGAGGGGCGGGGTCGGGCCTGGTGTTCATCCGGTTCCAGGGGACCAGCATGCAGCCCGGGCTGGTGCAGGGGGACGTGCTGGTGGCCGCCCCCCTGAACGGGGGCCTGCCCGGCAGGGGGGAGATCGTGCTCCGGGCGCGGGACGAGCATGTGTACGAGGCCCACCGGGTGCTCGAGTGCGCAGGCGGGCGCGTGGTCACACGGGGGGACAGCAGGCCCTTTCAGGACCGGCCATGGCCGGTTGAGCGGTGCCGGGGACGGGTGGTGGCGGTGTGGCGGGGGAACGGGCTGCTGGAGCCGCCGGCGCGGCCCGCCGCAGGCGTGCGGTTGTGGACCCTGGCGGGCGTGATGGCGCGGGCTGCTGTGAGGCGCTTCCTTTTCGAAAAGCCTTGATTGTTTCCAAAATTAGTACATTCTTATGGGAATGAATTCCGGAAACATTATACCCAGGGCCTTGATGCCCCGGCTGGAGGCGCGCCTTTTCAAGCGGAAGGCGGTCATTGTGCTGGGGCCGAGACAGGCTGGAAAAACCACCCTGATCAGAGAGATTCTTGCCCGGACAGAGGAAAAGTAATGGGATTCGGAACGCAGTGATCGGCAATTTCCTCCCCCTGACGAATCGAACGGATACGGGCGCGCTCTGGGAGAACTATTTGATCTCAGAACGGCTCAAGCTCCGGAACAACGCAGGCGTAGAGGGGAGCGGTTTCTTTTGGCGTACAAGCCAGCAGCAGGAAATCGACTACATCGAGGAACAGAGCGGATCACTGTCTGCGTTTGAGTTCAAGTGGAACGCGGGGAAGAAAGGAGTGAGGTTCCCGAAGACCTTCACTCGAGCCTATCCGGATGCCAGGACCCAGGTGATCACACCCGCAGATTATGATGCATTCCTGCAAGAGCCGTAACCAGCGCCCGGCTGCTTTTCCAGTCTCCTCCGAGATCCAGGATTTGTTGTATGGGGTGATCCGAAGCGCAAGGCGGGTTTGAACCGGGGGGGCCGAGAACAACATGACGGTCTTCCGCAAGGGGCGGCCCGTGGGCCGCTTCTCGCGGGAAGGTCGTTCCCGGGGATGCGGCCCGTTTTTTTTGGTTCCCTGGCCGATAACGCTTTCCCGATAACGCTTTCCCGTTGAGAAAAACCCGCTCAGCGGGTATCATCGAGGATGGGTCCAAAACGAAAACGGCGGCCATCCGAAGGCTTGAACGGGTCTCCGGAAGACCCAGGGGGCTGGCATGCATCAGGAGAAACTCCTCGAACAAATCAAGCGAGCTGTCCTTGAAGTGGAACCGGATGCAGAAATCATTCTTTATGGTTCCAGATCTCGCGGTGATGCCGTTCCCGCGTCCGATTGGGATCTCTTGATCCTTGTTGAAGGAGCTCAAAGCGATTCGCGTACCGATCGGATCCGTCACAGGCTCTATGAAGTGGAGTGGGACGCAGGCGAGGTGATCAGCTCCATCATCCGAAGTCGCGAAGAATGGAACAGCGGTCTTTACCGGGCCATGCCGTTTCATCAAAGGGTTCAGCAGGAGGGAGTGCGGATTTGACGGGCCTGAACAAGGAGTTGGTGGCGTATCGCATGTCACGCGCCGATGAGACCTTGGAGGACGCGCGCATTCTTGCCAATGCGGAGAGATGGAACGCTTGCGTGAATAGACTCTACTATGCCTGCTTTTACGCGATATCGGCATTGCTCTTGCGTGATGGCTTGTCCTCAACCAGGCATTCGGGGATTCGAGGCCTTTTCAACAGGGAGTATGTAAAGCCTGGGAAAATACCCAGGAACTTGGCCAGGATCTTCAATGATCTGTTCGAGAGGAGGCAGGAGGGCGATTACGTGGACTTCGTGAGCTTTAAAGGACCGCAGGTGACTCCTTGGATTTCACAAGCGGATGAGCTTATACGCCATATCGCCTGCTTGGTCCAAAGCAGCCAATCATCCAAATAAAACATTGACGCAGAAGCCCGCTCCGCGCCCCTGGTAGTGATATAACCCCTTGCGGAGGTGTCCACGAAGCATTTCACGAGAACGCCTCCTCGAGGTAGGCGTCGTGATGGTCGCTGATGTCGCCGGCGCCGGATCGAAACGCCCCGACAACCGAGAGGGCGTCTCTTCGTTTTTGGGCCATGTCCGGCTCGGAAGGTTTGGCGACAAACGCGTCAACGGCCCGCCGAATGATCTCCGCCATGGACACGCCTTCGGCCGCTGCAGCGGAACGGACGGCTCGGGCTTGTTCCTCGGAGAGCTGAATTTGGGTTCGCAGCACAGGTACCTCCATGCTTACAGAAATAACATGATTTTATCGCCCGGCTGTATCGTTGTCAAGGTGCCCCTTGCCGAGCTGCCGAAGGACGGCTGGACGCGAACCGGGCCTGGGAGCTCCGACTTTTAGCTGCTTCGCAGCGTCAACGGAAGAAAACGCGCCCGTGTTCCCCGGCGTGGGGGAGACCGCGAGCCGTGCCCTGGTCACGGACGCTTGACGCAGGCAGGAGAGAGCCCCTTCACCATGGGGTAGTGCTTGACGTTGAGGGTTTTCAGCTCCGCGTCCTCCAGCTCTGCGGTGGCCGCCAGCTCGTCCGTCTGGGCCCGGGTCAGATGGATCTGCGGGGAAAACGAGCGGGCCTTGCCAAGGGTGTTTCCCCGGGGGAGCGCGCCCGCAGGGGGGGCGAGGCCGAGGACGCCCCAGCCCCGGAGGAGCAGGTGTGGAGGTCGGGCTGGGCACTAGGTTTTGACCAGATCCAAGCTCCTCCAGGAGAGAACCCGCGCATTGGACCTCTCCTGGTCCGTGGTCCCCCCGTAAACAATGCAGGGTTTTGCCGCCCGGCCTGCGGCCAGTCTCGAAAAGTAGTCAACCCCTTTGAAGTAGTCTCGCGTGATCGTCCGTCCGGCCTTGATCTCTATGGGAAGCAAGGACCCACCCTCCTCCAGGATGCAGTCGATCTCGTTTCCGCTCTTGTCTCTCCAGAAGGTACAGTTGGCGGGCCGGCCCTGGCTGAACCTCCGTTTCATCAGCTCCGTGACGATCAAACCTTCGAACAATGAGCCTTTGGAATAGTGTGTCTCCATTTGGGCGGTGGATTGAATGTCCAACAGGTAGGCTGCAAGACCGGGGTCGTAAAAGTACAGCTTCGGCATTTTGACAAGCCGCTTGTTGAAGCTCCTGTGGTGGGGCCTCAACAGAAAGATGATGAAGCTCGCCTCCAGGACCGAGATCCAGGATTTGACGGTTGTATGGGAGATTCCGCATTCATTGCCCAGGGAGGACAGGTTGAGGAGCTGACCCGTACGTCCGGCGCAGAGCTTCAGGAACAGCTGAAACTGCCCTAAATCCGAAATGTTTTTGAGTGTTCTCACATCCCGCTCGAGATATGTTCTCACATATCCGGGGTAAAAATCGCCCGGCGGTATGTCCATCTTGTAGATTCTCGGATAGAACCCCTGGAACAGGTAGTCTTCATAGCGCTCGTGTGCTTGTGTTGCGTGAAGCTCCCGGAGCGAGAACGGAAGCAGGTTCAAGACGGCCGTCCTGCCTGCAAGAGACTGGGTGATCTTCTCGAACAGCAGAAAGTCGCTGGACCCGGTCAGGATGTATTGCCCCGGCGCATCGGTCTCATCAACCATGGTCTGCATATATGAGAAGAGCTCGGGCGTCTTTTGGGCCTCGTCAATGACAGCATTGCTGTAGGTGTGCAAGAACCCCCTCGGATCCTGCCTTGCAAACAGCTGAATGTCGGGATCTTCACACGAAACATACGCCCTTTGCGAAAAAACGCGCCTCACCAGCGTGGACTTGCCCGATTGCCTGGGACCCGTAAGGGTGACCACCGGGAACTTTGTCGAGACATATGAAAGATACTCCTCCAAATCTCTCTTTATGTAGGTCATGGCCTCGCCTCCTTCCCCAGCCTGGAAAAGAATAAGGCAGTTATGGACAAATTGCAAATCATAATTGCAAATTGGCGCCTTGATGATCAAGAAGGCGGCAAGCCTGGACGCCCAAGTCCCCCCGGACTGCCGAGCCCCTGCCCGCGGCCCTGTGGAGGCTCGGGTCTTGAGCCGCGCCTCGAGGCTTTCACCCGGTTGACCATTCAGAGGCGCCCTCTTTCCGGTTAAACTCAAGATGAACATCATGCTTTTCCCCGCAAAAAATGGCCGCGTCGGGATCGACATCGACAATGCCAGTCAGAAGATCGATTTGGGTGAGGTCGTTCTGAGCAGGATCCCTGCAGACGTGGCGGCCACGGCATGATGTGAACCGCAGGAAGGTCGGGAAGCAAGAGGCAGGTCTCGAGGTGAGGGGGAAAAATCTCTTGACATGTCTGTCGTCATATATCATGACATATGACGATGAACATGACACTTGAACCCATCGTCGACCGGATCGTGGATCTTCCCGCCCTGCTCGGGAAGCGATCCTTTTTCCTGTTCGGTCCCCGCCAGACAGGCAAGACCTTCCTGATCCGCCACACCCTCGAGGACGCCCGGGTCTACGACCTTCTCGACACGAGCGTGTACCTGGCGCTGAGTCGCCAACCCGGGCGGATCGCCCAGGAGCTGACCTCGCGGGATCGGGTGGTCGTGATCGACGGGATCCAACGGCTGCCCGATCTTCTGAACGAGGTGCACCGTCTCATCGAGGAACGGGGCGTGCGCTTTCTGCTGACCGGCTCCAGCGCACGCAAGCTGCGGCGCGGGGGGGTCAACCTCCTGGGAGGCCGCGCCCGGACACAGCATCTCCACCCTCTCACCTGCCGCGAGCTGGGCGACCGCTTCGACCTGAACCGGGCGCTGGAGCACGGTCTGATCCCGTCCGTCTACTTCTCGGACGAACCGGCGGCCGACCTGAAGGCCTACACCGGGACCTACCTCCAGCAGGAGATCGTGGCCGAAGGGGCGGCGAGAAACATCCAGGCCTTCAGCCGCTTCCTGGGCGTGGCCGGCCTGTGCAATGCGAGAATCGTGAACTTCACCAAGGTCTCCAGCGACGCGCAGGTCCCGAGGACCACGGTGTACGAGTACTTCGAGGTGCTGAAGGACACCCTGATCCTTCACGAGCTGCCGGCCTGGCGAAAATCGAAGCGGAGGAAGCCGCTCGCCTCTTCCAAATACTACTTCTTCGACGTGGGTGTGGCCGGCGCGCTTCAAGGCCGGTCCTTTCGGCCCCGGACCCCCGAGTTCGGCGAGGCGTTCGAGACCTATCTGATGCACGAGCTCACCTGCTACCGGGGTTACCGATCCGGAGAACCTCTGGCCTTCTGGCGCTCCACCTCCGGGTTCGAGGTGGATTTCCTCATCGGCGACCACACGGCCGTGGAGGTGAAGGCCAAGGAGAACGTCTCCGCTGCGGACCTCAAGGGGCTGAAGGCCCTGGCCGAGGAAAAAAGGGAGAAGCGGCTCCTGGTCGTCAGCCTGGAGCCGCGGGCCCGGACCGTGGACGGCATCAGGATCCTGCCCTTCCGCAAGTTCCTGGAGGCCCTGTGGGAGGGGGAATACACCTAGGCCGCTGAGCGTTTGGCGTGCGGGAATTTCGTCGAGGCAGGGCTGCGGCGGGGTGTACCCCCCTGCGAAGACCGCGTTGCCTGCACCGTCACGGTGTCCGGGCGGCCAGGCACTGATCCGTTTGCTCCAGGTAGGTGCGGGCGTCCAGCTCCTGGAAGACGGCCCGGCACCGCTCGAAGCAGAGGGGCTCCTGGAGCCCCTGGCCCATCTCGAGGTAAGTGAGACCTTCCTCCAGGCGGTTCTCCAGATCCTTGGCCTCCCGGAGGGCCGCGTTCCACCTGGCCAGGGCCTGCTTGTCGCCCCGGGTGATGCGGGCGTGCCTCCCCGCGAGCCGGAGGTAGCGGGGCCGGAACATCCTCTGTTTTCCGGCGATCTTTCGGATTTTGTCCATGGCCGCGTTCAGAGGGTCGGACGGGCCTTGCGCGTTTCGGTCCTTCCTGCCCTTGAGCCTCAGGCAGAGCTCCGCCCAGGTGTAGTGGACGTCCCAGACGCAGTGGCCCACCAGGGACTGCTTGTGGATGAGCCGGCGGGCCCGGGTCAGGATCTCGAGCGCCTGCTGGTCGTCGCCCTGGAGCATGCGGGCGACGGCCTGGTCGTTCATGGTGGAGACCAGCACGAACAGGTCCGGCACCCGCCTGAGGATGGGCACAGCCTCGGAGATGCGGGCTTCCGCCTGGTCGATCTCGCTCAGGAACATGAGGTTCTTGCCCTGCCCGGCCAGGCCCCAGCCGATGATCTGTCCGTCCGAGACCTCGCGGCCGGCCTCGGTCACCTGCCGGCAGAGGTCCAGGCTCTCGTGGAAGGCCCCGACCTGGTGGTGCAGGATGGCCTTCAGCATGACGGCCCCGGCCCACTGCTTGACGTCCCCCAGCTCCCGGCCGATGGCGGCGGAGCGGTCGTACATCTCCACGGCCTCCTGCCGCCGGCCCGAGAAGTGGAGGTGCATGCCGTAGCCGTAGTAGGCCTGGGACTCGGAGAAGGGGTTGTCGGCCCGCTCGGCCAAGCGGAGGGCGTGGTTGTGGTACCGCCTGGCGATGCGGCCCCGGCCCAGGGCGTCCATGGTCATGCCCAGGCCGGAGTAGCAGAGGGTCATGCCTTCCGGGTACCCCCGTTTCTCGACGCGGTTCAGGCTGGAGAGGAGGTTGAAGAGGAGCCGCTCGTTGTTGTTGCAGTAGTCGATCCAGGCCAGGTGCTTCCGGAGGATCATCCACTCCTCGAAGGCCGGATCATCGATGGGCCCACCCCGGCAGAACAGGGTGGGCAGCGTCCGGTGGAGCGCCTGGACCGCGGCCTGCCGGGCGATGCCCAGGCGCAGGTCGCGGGCGGTCTCGGGGAGGGGGTCGCCCAGGAGCTCCAGGGCCCTGCGGATGGAGTCCGAGGCCTGGCGGTAGGCGCCCTTCCGGAACAGGGCCTCGCCGATCTTGCGCTCCAGCACGGCCCGCTGGAGCGAGTCCCACTGCCGGCCGAACATCCGGTCGTAGGCGGCCACGGCCTTCCTGTAGTGGGCCAGGGCCTCGGTGTCCGCGGCCATGCGGCCGGCCTGGTCGCCGGTCTTCAGCAGATACTCGTGGGCCTTTCCCCAGTCCGCGGCCTGGGCGTAGTGGTAGGCCAGCAGACCGTAGAACCGCTCCAGGTTGTGCGGGAAGATGCGCTCGATGGCCTCGCCCACCTTGCGGTGGAGCCCCTTGCGCTGCTCGAGGAGGATGCTCTCGTAGATGGACTCCTTGATCAGGTCGTGCTTGAAGACGTACTCCAGCTCCGGGACCCGGCACTTCTCCCGAATCAGGTCCTTCTCCTCCAGGGTGTTCAGGTCCTGGTCCAGGACCTCCCGCGAGGCGATGATCTCCCGGAGCAGGCGGTAGAGGAAGCTGCGGCCGATGACCGAGGCCACCCGGAGCACCTCCTTGATGTCCTCGTCCAGGCGGTCGATGCCGGCGGCGATCAGGGTCCGCAGGGAGCCGGGGACGGGGACCTTGCCCCGGATCGGCTTGAGGCGCCACCGGCCGCCCGCCTTGTCCCGGCAGGCGATGCCGGCGTCCACCAGCGTGCGGATCAGCTCCTCCAGGAAGAGGGGGTTGCCCTGGCTCTTGATCTGAACGATGTCCTTCATCTGGGGGGAGAGCTCGTCGATGCCGAGGAGCGAGCAGACCATGCGCTCGCTCTGGGCGCTCTCCAGGGGCTGGAGGTGGATGCGGGTGGTGAAGTCGCCGTACTCCCGGGCGATCTTCTCGCCCAGCCCGGCGTCGGAGGCCGGTTCCTCGGAGCGGGAGGCGAAGCAGAAGAGGACGGGCTCCCGCTCGGCCAGGGGCAGGAGGTGCTTCACCAGCTCCACGCTGGAGCGGTCCGCCCAGTGGAAGTCCTCGAAGGCCAGGACCAGGGGCTGCTCCCGGGAGAGGCGCGAGAAGAAGTGGCGGGAGGTGCGGAAGATCTGCCGCCGCATGGAGTCCCCGTCCAGGAACTGCACCCGGGAGGTCAGGTTGCCCTTGACCTCCATGGCCAGGAGGGTCGCCAGGTAGGGGAGCGTATCCGCCACCTCGTCCGGGAAGAGGCGGTTGATGCGGGCCTGGAGCTTCCGCCAGCCCTGGATCTCGTCGTCCTCCTCGGTGATGCCGGCGAAGGCCTTGAAGATCTCCAGGAAGGGCCAGTAGCTGATGGTCTGCCCGTAGGAGAGGGCCCGCCCCTCCAGCCAGAGGAGGGCGTCCCCCCCGAAGCGCTTTCTCGCCTCGGCCAGGAGGCGGGACTTGCCGATGCCGGCCTCGCCCGTGACCCAGAGGATGCCGCCGCGACCTCCCCGGACCAGCTGCTCCAGCCGGTCGCCCAGCAGGGAGAGCTCCTCCCCCCGGCCGACGAGGTCCGCGTTCAGCCCGAAGCAGGCGGGGTCGTCGCGTCTTTTCGGCGCCGCGAGCCGGTAGACCCGCAGGGCCTCGCTCTTGCCCTTGACCCGGACCGGCTCCATCTCCTCGAAGTCGAAGGCCCGGTTCGCCTGGAGGTAGGT
>JAIPEI010000067.1 GCA_021737245.1 Deltaproteobacteria bacterium
GGGCTGGGGCGCCGCATGCCCTGGACCATGGGCGCCTTTCTGGTGGGCAGCCTGAGCGTCATCGGGCTCCCTCCGGCCGGCGGGTTTCTCAGCAAATGGTGGCTGCTCATCGGGACCCTCGAAGCGGGGCAGATCGGCTTTCTGGCGGTCCTGCTGGTCAGCTCGCTCCTGAACGCAGCCTACTTTCTGCCCATCGTGTACAATGCCTTTTTCGCCGCTCCTTCGGCGCCCTTCCCCGAGCACGCGGGCGAGGCCCCGGCCTGGTGTCTCGCCCCGATCATGGTGGTGGCGCTCTGCTCCCTGATGCTGTTCTTTCACCCCGGGCCGTTTGCCGATCTGGCCCGGCTTGCGGTTGCTCAGATCACAGGAGGATGACCATCGCATGGAAGAAACCCGCGAAAGGCCCATCGGAGAGAAGACCGTTCTCGGCCACGCCTCCCTACCCGGCTACCGAAAGGCCTTTTATGCGGCCGTGGCCGCTGGTGTCGCTTGGCTGCTCGTGAGCTTTACAGGAGCCCTTTGATATGAAGCACCGACAAGGATG
The DNA here is from genome assembly GCA_021737245.1 of Deltaproteobacteria bacterium. Classification (GTDB taxonomy): domain Bacteria; phylum Desulfobacterota; class DSM-4660; order Desulfatiglandales; family HGW-15; genus JAIPEI01. The sequence continues at coordinate 545 of JAIPEI010000067.1, forward strand.
GTTCGACAGACCGGAGAACCTTCGCCTCTTTCTCCGCCTCTTCTTCGCCGGCCTGGGCGTGCTGCTGATCGCCGATCTCTTTGTCCACAAGCACGGGGAGTTTTACTGGGAGAACGTACCGGGGTTCTTCGCGGCGTACGGGTATGTCTCCTGCGTGCTGCTCGTGCTGGTGGCCAAGGTGCTCAGACGCCTCATCCGAAGGGACGAGAACTACTATGACGATTGATCTCCCACCCGGGCTCGTCATGGTCTGCGGGGCCGTGCTGATCCCTTTCCTGAGGGGCCGGGCCAAGTCTGCGCTCTTGCTGCTCCTGCCGCTCCTGGCCCTGGCCGCGGTCCACACAGCACCGGAAGGCACCTGGTGGACGTTCTCCTTCCTGGGCCATGACCTCGCCCTGCTCCGCATGGACCGGCTCTCCCGGGTGTTCGGGTACATTTTCAGCCTCATCGCGTTCATCGGCTTTGTCTACTCGCTCGAGGTGAAGGACGACCTCCAGCACACCGCTGCCATGGTGTATGCGGGCAGCGCCCTGGGCGTGACGTTCGCCGGCGACTTCTTTTCACTGTATGTCTTCTGGGAGTTCATGGCCCTGGCTTCGGCTTTCCTGGTCCTGGCCGGACGGACGGCATCGGCCCGGGCGGCGGCCTTTCGCTATGTGCTGGTCCACCTGGCCGGGGGACTGGTGTTTCTGGCCGGCATTCTTCTTCACCTTTCGAAGACGGGCGGCCTGGGTGTGGACTACATCGGACTGGACGGCGCCGGGTCATGGCTCATCTTCACAGGCATCGCAGTCAACGCGGCCATCCCGCCCCTGCACCCGTGGCTCAAGGACGCCTACCCGGAAGGGACACCCACGAGCTCGGTCTTTCTCTCCGCCTTCACGACCAAGAGCGCGGTCTACCTCATGGCCCGCGCCTATCCCGGTGCGGAGATCCTGATCTGGCTCGGGGCCGTCATGACCTTCTTCCCCATCTTCTACGCAGTGCTGGAAAACGACATCCGCGGGGTCTTGTCCTACAGCCTGATCAACCAGGTGGGGTTCATGATGTGCGGCATCGGGATCGGAACCACCCTGGCCATCAACGGCACCGTATCCCATGCCTTCTGCCACATCCTGTACAAAGCCCTGCTGTTCATGGCTGCGGGCAGCGTGCTCCACGTCACCGGGCGCATCCGCTGCACCGACCTGGGAGGGCTCTACAAGACCATGCCCCTGACCTGCATCTTCTGCATCGTGGGCGCGGCCTCCATCTCCGCATTTCCCCTGTTCTCGGGATTTGTGAGCAAGTCCATGATCGTGAGCGCCGCCGGCCACAACCACCTAATCGTGGTCTGGCTCATGCTCCAGTTCGCCTCGGCCGGCGTGTTCCATCATGCAGGCATCAAGGTCCCGTTCTTCATATTCTTCAGCCACGACGCCCACATTCGCGCGAAGGACCCACCCTGGAACATGCTGGCGGCCATGGGTTCTGCTGCGTTTCTGTGCGTCTTCCTGGGCGTGTACCCCGCCCCTCTGTACGCCATTCTGCCCTACCCCGTGGATTACATCCCTTACACAGGGGCTCATGTCATAGGCCAGCTCCAGCTTCTCATGTTCGGCGCACTGGCCTTCGCTTTGCTGATCCTGTCCGGCATCTACCCGGCGGAAATGCGGGCCGTCAACCTGGACACGGACTGGTTCTACAGAAAAGGCGGGGCAGCCGTCACCCGGTGGGCGGACCGGGCCCTCAACCCCCTCAACGCGGTCTCGGAAAGGTTGGTCGTGGACGGTGCGGTGGCCGGTCTGGCCAGGCTATCGGTGGACGCTCCGGCAAGGATCATTCTCATGCTCCTGTCGGCCTGCTGGCATCTCGCCGGAATCAGAGGCGAGGAACTCGCGCGGAGGAAGGCCGTGGCCGCACGGAACGTCCGTGAGGGGATGCTTCCTGCGGGGCTGGGAGCGCTGTTGGGCGGGGTGATCCTGGTATGCGCCTTTCTTCTGGCTTGAGGCAACTGAGGATCGACAAACCGCAGACAGGAGGGAAGCCATGGTATCCCTGGAAGAACTCAACAAGATCTACCTGCTCCAGAACCTGGAGACCGGAATGCTGGAGGACATCCGGCCTTTCGTGGAGCTGCGCGACTTTCAGAACCGCGAGGTCATCTTCAGGGAAGGAGACAAGGCCCGTTACTTCTACATGCTCCTGCGCGGGGGCGTGCTGCTCGAGGTGCAGGCATCGCCCTCCATCCTGATCTCCCTCGGATCCATCAAGCCCGGCTTCTCCTTCGGCTGGTCGGCCCTGCTGCCGGAGGAATCCTTTTACACCTCCTACGCCGTCTGCACCGAGGCCTCCGATGTCCTCATGATCCAGGCCGACAAGCTCCTCTCCCTGATGGAAAAAAACCACAGCCTGGGGTTCCGCATCATGGAGGGCGTGGTGCGGATTCTCAAACGAAGGCTCGAGCGGCGAACCGAGCAGTTCCTGAAAACACTTCGGAATCACCCGGACATCAAGGAGCCCTTCTGGGAGTAGCCGGTTCCCGGCGTTATGCGGGCGGGTCCCCGGAAGATGGACCCCGCCTTACTTGTGCGCGATTTCACAAAAAAACATTGAACCGGGCTCAGCTTCGATGCTATAGTTCTCCGACTGTGTAAGCATCCAGAAAACCGGCACAAGCACGGGTAGACGGGAAACCGCGTCGGATCGGACACTGAGCGGAAATGACGACCCGCAGGCTCTGTGCGTATTTTTGAAGGAGGACTGCCAGTGGAAGAAGAGCGTGAAGTCATGGAAGTGGACGTGCTGTTCGTCGGCGGGGGGGTGGCCTCCCTGAGCGGGGCGCTGCACCTGGTGAATCTGGTGAAGGCACACAACGAGAAGGTGGAAGCTGGGGGAGAAGGGGAGCCGATCGATGAGCCCATGATCGCCGTGCTCGAGAAAGGGCCCTACGTGGGGGCCCACAGCCTCTCCGGAGCCGTGATCGATCCGTCGCCGCTCAAGGAGCTGGTCCCGGACTACCAGGAAAAAGGAGCCCCCCTGGACGCCGAGGTCCGGGAGGAGGAGGTCTGCCTTCTGACCCGAAACGGGAAGATCAAGGCGCCCTTTACACCCCCGCCGCTGAACAACCACGGCAACTACTTGGTTTCCTTGTCCAAGCTCACCGAGTGGCTGGGCGGCCTGGTGGAGGAGCAGGAAACCTACGTGTTCGCCGGGTTCGCCGGGACGGAGATCCTCTACGAGGGGGACCGGGTGGTGGGTGTGCGCACGGGCGACAAGGGCATCGACCCCAGCGGGGAGAAAAAGGGGAACTACGAACCGGGCATCGACCTGAAGGCCAAGGTGACCGTGTTCGGGGAAGGACCCCGGGGAAGCCTGACCAAATCCCTGATCGAGCGGTTCGGGCTGGACCAGGGCAGGAACCCGACCAGCTACGTGGTCGGGGTGAAAGAGCTCTGGGAGGTGCCCGAGGGGCGGATTCCGCCCGGAAAGGTGTTTCACACCATGGGCTACCCCCTGAAGAGCGACACCTACGGTGGAGGGTTCATCTACGGCATGTCCAACAACATGGTCGGCCTCGGGCTCCTGGTGGGGCTGGATTACGCCGATCCGGCGCTGGATCCGCACATGGCCTTTCAGAAGTTCAAGGAGCACCCCGTCGTGTCGGAGATCATCCAGGACGGCACCTTGACCCAGTACGGCGCCAAGACGGCCCCTGTAGGCGGGTACTTCTCCATCCCCAAGCTCACCTTCGACGGCGGGCTCATCGTGGGAGACTCGGCCAACCTGTTCATCAGCCAGAAGATCAAGGGCGTTCACGTGGCCATGAAATCGGGCATGCTGGCGGCCGAGGCGATCTTCCAGGCCCTGCTCGGACAGGACACCTCCGACGCCAAGCTCAGCGAGTACGAACCGAGCCTGTACGAGAGCGGGATCGGCAGGGAGCTTCACAAGGTCCGCAACTTCCACCAGGCCTTTCAGAAAGGGCTGTGGAGTGCGCTCTTCAAGGCGGGGCTCCAGTACGTCCTGGGCGGCCGGATCCTCAAGGATCGTCTTCCTGCGGAGCCGGACTTCACGCATCTGCGCCCGATGAAGGACGTTTACGGGACCGATTCGCCGACCCCCGAGCAGACCGGGGCCCTGAAGTTCGACGGAAAAAAGACCTTTGACAAGGAGACGGACGTCTACTACTCCGGCGCGACCCACGAGGAGCAGCAGCCCGTTCACCTGAAGGTCCTCGATCTGGACATCTGCTACAACCAGTGCCTCCCGAAGTACAACGCGCCCTGCCAGCGGTTCTGCCCGGCCAACGTCTACGAGATGGAGCTGGACGAGGAGACCGGCAAGCCGAACCTCAAGCTGAACTTCTCGAACTGCCTGCACTGCAAGACCTGCGACGTCAAGGACCCGTTCGAGAACATCTTGTGGGTTCCGCCCGAAGGCGGCGGGGGACCGAAGTACACGGCCATGTAGGCGGTCCTCACCGGCCGGGGTGGGCGATCCGCCCTCCCCGGCCGGCGTCGCTTCAATTCCTACCATCGCGGGAGGATACTCGGGGTTGACGGACCGCGAGCGGGATGGTACCAGCGAAGCGGTGAGGACCATGGACACCGGCCTGGAAGGAGAAAAACGGACATGGATGCCGTAACCCCGTTCCTGGAGGTCACGGAAGCGATCAAGGAGCTCGGCGGAGAGGACCTGGAGCGCTGCATGCAGTGTGCCACCTGCACCGGCGTGTGTCCCTGGAACCTGGTCCGCTACTTCTCGCCCCGGGGCATAATCCGGCTGGCCCAGTTCGGGCTCGAAGGGTTCGAGAGCGAGGATTTGTGGCGGTGCGTGACCTGCAACAACTGCGTGATCCACTGCCCGCGCGGGCTCAGGATCATCGACATTCTGCGCGCCATGCGGATGATGATGAACGAGACCGGCTCGGTGCCGCCCTCCCTGAAGGGCCCGCTGGGAAGCGCCTCCAACCGGGGCAACCCCTGGTCCGGCGATCCCGAGGACCGGACGGCGTGGGCCGAGGGCCTGGAGATCCCGCCGTTCGAGGAGGGCGTGGCCCACCTCTTCTTCACCTGCTGCACCCAGGCCTACGACGCCCGCAACCAGAAGGCCGCCAGGGCCCTGGTCCGGGTGCTTCGGGCGGCCGGCGTCTCCTTCGGCATGCTCACCGAGCGGGAGCAGTGCTGCGGCGATGCGGTGCGCAAGATGGGCGGCGAGGAGGTGTTCGGGAAGCTCCTGGAGAACAACATGGGGCTGTTCGAGGAGAAGGGCGTCCGCAGCATCCTCACGGCCTCCCCCCACTGTTACAATGCCTTTACCAAGGACTACGCCGAGTTCGGGGGCGACTACCGGGTCCGCCACTACACGGAGGTCCTGGATGAAGCCATCGACCGGGGCCGCCTGACGCCCTCGATAGAGCTGGGGAAAACCGTCACCTATCACGATCCCTGCTACCTGGGACGGCACAACCAAATCTACGAGCCCCCACGGCGCGTCCTCCGAGCCGTTCCCGGTCTGGACCTGGTGGAGATGGAGCGAAACCGGGAGGACAGCCTCTGCTGCGGCGGCGGGGGCGGCGGGCTCTGGAACGAGGTCCCGGCGGACGAACGGTTCGCCGTGCTCCGGGTCCGGGAGGCCCTGGAGACCGGCGCCGAGATACTGGCCGCGGCCTGTCCCTACTGCATCATCATGTTCGAGGACGCCGTCAAGACCCTGGGGAAGGAGGAGGAGCTTCGCGTGGTTGACATCGCTGAGCTGGTCCTCGACTCCCTGGAGGAAGCATAATGGTGTAACGAACGATCAGACGGACGTCCAAAAAATAAACACGAGGTGCATGAAGAATCACAAACATCGCCCAAAAACCCGCGATTCATTGAAAACAATACAAAAAGCCTTATTTTTTAATCTGGTCACGAAAATACCCGGGAGATGCCTGCAGGCCCTGTTTTGCTCTGAACTCTCAGCCACCGGGTGTCCAGCGCCCTGCTGCGGGTAAGCCACCCCGCGGTCTTTGAAAAGGTCGAGACATGGAAGATCGAATCGGGTTTTACGTCTGCCACTGCGGCTCCAACATCGCCGGAAAGGTGCGCGTGGAGGAGGTCCGGGACTACATCGCCGGAGAGCCCGGCGTTGCCGTCGCCCGGGACAACCTGTTCATGTGCTCCGACCCCGGCCAGGAGATGATCGAGACCGACATCCGGGAGCAGGGCCTGAACCGCGTGGTGGTAGCCTCCTGCTCCCCGCGCATGCATGAGCGAACCTTCCGCGCCGCGTGCCAGCGGGCGGGCCTCAATCCCTACGAGGCCTTTCACATGGTCTGCATCCGGGAGCACTGCTCCTGGGTGACCGAGGACGAGAACGAGGCCACCAAAAAGGCCATCGACTTGTGCCGGGCGGGGATCCACCGGGTGCCCCTCCAGTACCCCCTGGACGCCAAGGTGGTTCCGGTCAACCCGAACGTCCTGGTGGTGGGCGGCGGCATCGCCGGCATGCAGGCGGCGCTCGACGTGGCGAGCGCCGGGTTCAAGGCCACCGTGGTGGAGCGCCAGCCCACCATCGGCGGGCACATGCTCCAGTACGACAAGACCTTCCCCACCCTGGACTGCGCGTCGTGCATCGGCACGCCCAAGATGGTCTCCGTGGGCCAGAACCCGAACATCGAGCTCCTCACCTACAGCGAGGTGGAGGCGGTGGACGGGTACGTGGGGAACTTCCGCGTGCGGGTGCGCAAGAAGGCCCGGTACGTGAACACCGACAGCTGCACGGGCTGCGGCGAGTGCGCCGAGGTCTGCCCCGTGACCCGCCCGAACGAGTGGGACGAGGGCCTCAAGGAACGCAAGGCCGTCTACCGCTCCTTTCCCCAGGCCGTGCCCATCACCTTTGCCATTGAGAAGAAGGACCGGGCTCCCTGCGTCCTGGCCTGCCCGGCCGGCATCAACGTGCAGGGCTACGTCCAGCTCATCGGGCAGGGCCGGTACGAGGACGCGGTGCGGCTGATCATGGAGCGGCTGCCGCTTCCCGGCGTCCTGGGCCGCGTCTGCCCCCACCCCTGCGAGGCGCAGTGCCGCCGGGCCGAGGTGGATCAGCCCGTCTCCATCTGCCGCCTCAAGCGCGCGGCCGCGGACCGGGTGGACCTCCAAAGCCTTCCAAAGCCGGAGATCGAGGAGCGGGACGAACGCGTGGCCGTGGTCGGCTCCGGCCCGGCCGGGCTGAGCGCCGCCTACTACCTGCGCCTGAAAGGCTACCGGGTCACCCTCTTCGAGGCGCTTCCCCTGCTCGGGGGCATGCTCCGGGCGGGCATCCCGGACTACCGTCTCCCGCCGGAGGTGCTGGACCGGGAGATCGACTACATCCTCGGCCTGGGCGTCGAGGCCCGTACGGAGACCCGCCTGGGTCTGGATTTCACCCTCTCCGACCTGAAGGACCAGGGCTTCGACGCGATCTTTCTCGGCACCGGGGCGCACCTCGGCATGAAGCTCCGCATCCCGGGCGAGGACGAGCTGGACGGGGTGGTGGACGCCGTGGACTTCCTGCGGGAGGTCAACCTGGGCCGGGGGGGCGCGCCCGGCCGGCGCGCGGTGGTGATCGGCGGGGGCAACGTGGCCGTGGACGCAGCGCGGACCGCCCTCCGCATGGGGTGCGAGGAGGTTCGAATCGTCTACCGCCGCACCCGCGAGGAGATGCCCGCCTACGAGGAGGAGATCGAGGAGGCCCTGGCCGAGGGGATCGAGATCCACTACCTGACGGCTCCGGTCCGCATCCAGGGGAAGGACGGCCGGGTCACCGGGTTCGACTGCATCCGGACCGAGCTGGGCGAGCCCGACGCGAGCGGCCGCAGGCGGCCGGTGCCGGTGGAGGGCTCGGAGTTCACCATTTCCTGCGACGCGGTGATCCCGGCCGTGGGCCAGCGGCCCGACGTCTCCTGGGTCCGGGAAGAGGACGCCCTCCCCCTCACCCGCTGGAGCACCTTCGAGGTCCACCCCGACACCCTGCAGACCGGCCTGGACGGCGTCTTTGCGGCCGGCGACGCGGTGACCGGACCGGCCACGGTGGTCGAGGCGGTGGCCGCAGGGCGCAGGGCGGCCGACGCCTTGCACGCCTACCTGCAGGGCGGTGACCTCTCCTCCTGGGAGCTGACCCCTGCCGTTCCCGAGCAGACCGGGGAATGGGCCGAGATCCCCGAGGGGACGGCCCCGGAGGCCAGGGCCGAGGACGAGCTCCTGCCCGTGGAGGGCCGGGCCGCCTCCTTCGGCGAGGTGAGCCTCGGCCTCGTCGAGGCCGAGGCGCGCCGGGAGGCCCTCCGGTGTCTCAACTGCGGGGTCTGCTCCGAGTGCATGGCCTGTGTCGAGGCCTGCAAGGTGGGAGCCATCGACCACAGCGCCCGGGACGAGATCGTGGATCTGGACGTGGGAAGCATCATTCTCGCCACCGGCTTCAACCTGATCGACCCCACCCCCATGACCCGGTTCGGCTACGGCAAGTACCCGAACGTGTTCACCAGCCTCGAGTTCGAGCGGCTCACCAACGCCACCGGTCCCACGTCGGGCGAGATCCTCGTCCGGGACGCGGAAGGCCGCTTCGACCGGCCGCCGGAGAGCGTGGCCATCCTCCACTGCATCGGAAGCCGCGACGTGAACTACCACGAGTACTGCAGCCGCGTCTGCTGCATGTACGCCCTGAAGTACGCCCATCTGATCAAGGACCGCGTGGGCGAGCAGACCGCCGTATACAACTTCTACATCGACATGCGGTGCTTCGGAAAGGGCTACGAGGAGTTCATGAACCGGGTCCAGGGCGAGGGCGTCAAGCTGGTGCGCGGCAAGGCGGCCCTGGTCACGGACAAGGCCGAGGACCCCGAGGAGGAAGGGCGCCTCATCGTGATCGCCGAGGACACGATCCTGGGGAAGATGATGCGCGTCCCGGTGGACATGGTCCTGCTCTGCACGGCCATGGAGCCCAGGGAGGACGCGCTCGACGTGGCCCGCATGTTCGGCCTGAGCCTGGGCCGGGACGGCTTCTTCCTGGAGGAGCACCCCAAGCTCGAGCCCGTCTCAACGGCCAGCGCAGGGGTGTTCGTGGCCGGGGCCTGCCAGGGTCCCAAGGATATCCCGGACACCGTGGCCCAGGCCAAGGGAGCGGCCGGCGAGGCCATCAGCCTCTCCGCCTTCGGCAAGGTGGAGGTGAGCCCCATGACCTCGTTCATCGATCCGGATCTCTGCTCCGGCTGCCAGACCTGCCGCGAGCTCTGCGCCTACTCGGCCATCGAGTTCGACGCCCGGCGGGGCGTGAGCGTGGTGAACGAGGCCAAGTGCAAGGGCTGCGGCAGCTGCGCCGCCCACTGCCCGAGCGGCGCCGCCAAGGTCAGCCACTTCACCGACCGGCAGGTGTTCGCGGAGATCGAAGGGCTGATGGCCTAGAACAAAGAGGCGAGAGGTAAGAGGTAAGAGGTAAGGAAAAGATAAAACACTTGATAATCATCCGATACCGCCCACGGAGCAGGACATGAGCGAGCAGGAACCGATCATCGTGGCGTTTGTCTGCAACTGGTGCACCTTCACCGCCGCAGACCTGGCGGGCACCTCCAGACAGAAGTACCCGCCGAACGTGAGGCTGATCCGCATGATGTGCAGCGGCATGGTGGATCCCAAGTACGTGCTCAAGGCATTCTTCGAGGGAGCCGACGGCGTGCTCATCGGCGGCTGCCACCCCGGAGACTGCCACTACATCAACGGCAACTACAAGGCCCGACGTCGCGTCGCCCTCACAAAGGAGGTCCTGGCCCAGTACGGCCTCGAGGAGGACCGGCTCTGGCTGCGGTGGATCGGCGCGAGCGAGGGGAACGTGTTCGCCGAGACCATTCGGGAGATGACGGAGAAGGTGAAGGCCCTCGGGCCCACGGAGCTCAAGAAGGAGCTGGTCGCTTGACCGCTCCTGTCGGGTGTCGTCTTTCGGGCCCCGGCTCCGGTGCAACGGGGGACGGACCCTTTTCATGGAGGTTTGGTGAACGATGACGAACTGCGCAAAGCTTCCCGTCGAGTCGGGAGACGTCAATGACGCGTTGAGGGGCTTTTTCTCCGGCCTGCTGGAGCAGGGCGTGGTCCAGGCCGTGTTCCTGCCCATGCGCCAGCCCGACGGGATCATGGTGATGCACACCCTGGTGCGGGACCCGGAGCACCTCGAAGGGCTGGACCCGCTGGCGCCCGTGACCCCCACGAGCGCGGCCCGGCTCCTGAGCTCTCTCACCTTCAGGAAACCGGGGTACCGGATCGCCGCGTTTCTCCGCCCCTGCGACTACCGTGCCTACGTGGAGCTCGTGAAGTTGAAGCAGGCCGACCGGGAGCAGATCCTCGTGGTCACCACGGACTGTGAAGGCCGCCTGGAGCCCAAGGCGTTCCTGGAGCTGGTCTCGGAAGCCGGAGACCGCACGGCCATGGCCTTTCACGAGCGCTGCGCCCGGGGCGACGACACCCTTCAGCTGCTCCAGGCGTGCCGGGTCTGCGAGCACCCGGCGCACGAAGGCGCGGACATCGGGCTGCGCCTTTTCGGGGCGGACCCGGAGAACGAGCTGGTGCTGTGCGGCCAGACGGACGCAGGGGCCGAGGCCCTGGAGGCCCTCGGCCTGGAGGAGGCCGGGGAGCCGGAAGGACGTTCCAAGGCCCTCCAGGCTGTGATCGCGGACCGTACTGCAAAGCGCGACGCCATGATCGAGGAGTACCGCGACAAGAGCTCGTCGTTCGCCGCGCTCCGAGATGTCCTCAAGACATGCATCAACTGCTACAACTGCCGGGCGGCCTGCCCCGTCTGCTACTGCCGGGAGTGCGTGTTTCTCACGGACACCTTCCGGCACGACCCGGAGCAGTACTTCCGGTGGGCCGGGAAACGCGGACAGGTCAAGCTGCCCACGGACACGGCCTTCTTTCACATCACGCGAATGCTCCACATCAGCACGCTCTGCGTAGGCTGCGGCCAGTGCTCCACGGCCTGCCCCATGGACCTGCCGGTCATGGAGCTCTTCCGCACGGCGGCGAGCCGAGCCCAGCCCTGCTTCGAGTACGAACCCGGCCGCAGCCCGGACGAACCGCTGCCGCTTTCCGTTTTCGAGGACCGGGAGTTTCTGGACTTGACCGCGGAGTAGCAGGGTACAGGAGATCACATGGCTGAACAGAACCTGGGCGCCGTCCTGGTGGTTGGGGCCGGCGCCGGTGGAATCAAGGCGTCGATCGACCTGGCCGAACGAGGCTGCCGGGTGATCCTGGCCGAGTCGTCACCGGCCCTGGGAGGCATCCTCTCCCAGCTCGACTACCAGTTCCCCAACAACCACTGCGGGCTCTGCCGCATGCTTCCGGCCTGGGAGAGGGACACCGCTTCGGACTACTGCATGCGCAAGGGGCTGTTCCACGAGAACATCCGAATCCTGCCCATGACCGAGCTGGCCGGCCTCGAGGGCGAGGCGGGAAGGTTCGAGGCCGTCCTGCGCACACGGCCCCGGGGCGTGGATCCGGGACGGTGCATCGGCTGCGGACGGTGCGAGGAGGTGTGCCCGGTGGAGGTGGGGGACGGGTTCAACGAGGGGCTGGCCCGGCGCAAGGCCGTCTACCGCGAGGTCCCGCACAACGTTCCCTTC
>JAIPEI010000068.1 GCA_021737245.1 Deltaproteobacteria bacterium
ATTCCGGCCCCGGCGGATTTGCGGATCCCCCCGAAGCTGTAGCTCTCGTCCTCGGTGAAAACGTTGCCGGCATCGAAGAACGCCACCCCCACGATGCCCTGCTCCTGCATCAGCGGGAAGCGGTACTCCATTGTGTAGGCCATCATCTTCTCCCCGCCGATCCGGTCGTTGGTGGCCGGATCCCTGGGGGAAATGGTCCCGTACTCGAAGCCGCGCACCGAATCGATCCCGCCGAGGTAGAACTTCTCATAGAGCGGAAGCCTGCCGTCCGAGCGCTCTCCGACCCAGCCCCACTGCCCCCGGAGGACGAAGACGGTGTCCCAGGGGAAAGGGAAATACCATGCCGTGGAAGCCTCGACCTTGCCGAATCCGGAGTCCCCTCCCAGGAAACCGCCGGCATGCTCATACGTGATGTAGCTGTAGGAGCCCTTGGTCGTGAGAAACGGCCGGTCCTTGGAGTCCCGCTCCAGCCCGAAGGTGATGCTGCTCTTGACGGTCCTTCCCTCCATGTCCTTGATCACGGTCGCGGCGCCCGACTCGATGTCCGTGACGTCCGCGTCGTCGTAAATGTAGCGGACGCTCCCCCTTGTGTACTCCTCGTCGATGCCGATGGGGAAGCGGAATCGAAGGGCTCCTCCCAGGCTGTCCTTGGTGTACTCCCAGAACTCCCGCTCCCACTTGTACAGGTCCACCCCCGCGGCGACACGCGTGCCCATGAACCAGGGCTCGGTGAACCTGATGTCGAACTGCTGGGTCCGCGCCCCGATCCGTGCCGAAAGCTTCAGCTGCTGACCGTAACCGAAGAGGTTTCTCTCTGCGACCTCGATCGAGCCCATGGTCTTGTCGAAGGAGCTGTACCCGGCGCCCAGGCTGAAGGAGCCGGTGGCTCTCTCCTTCACATTGACGTTGACGACCATCTGCTCCTCGCTGCCGCCTTTCTCGGTCTGGACCTCGACCTCCTCGAAGAATCCGAGCCGGTGCAGGTTTTCAGTCCCTTTCTTGAGCGCCTTGTGGCTGTAAGTCTCGCCTTCGATGGCCTTGAGCTCGCGACGAATCACCTTGTCCCGGGTGGTCTGGTTGCCGGCGATATTGATGCGCTGGAACCGGACCTTGACGCCTTTGGAGACCACGTAGGTGACGTCCACGGTTCGCGTCTCCTCATCCTCCACCACCCTGGGGTCCACCTCGACATAAGCGTATCCTTCATTGGCATAGAGCTCCTGCAGGGCCAGAGCGTCTTTCCTCACCACCTCCCGGTTGAAGTACTCCTCCTCCTGAATCCCGGTCTTGGCCAGAAGCTCCTCAGGGTCTCGAATCAGGTCGCCTTCCACATTCACCTGGTCCACGCCGTACTGGGGGCCCTCGATGACCTCGATGGTGACCGTGAGGCCGTCGCCTTCCTTGTAGGTGACCTCCGGCTCCCCGGTCTTGGCCTTGATGTAGCCGTGGTTGTGGTAGAAGGAGACGATCTTGTGAAGATCGAACTCCAGCATTTTCCTGTCCAGGAGTCCCGACTTCGTGAACCAGGACAGGAAACCCTTTTCGCTGGTTTCCATGAGCTCTTTGAGGTCGTCGTCGTCGAACGCCTCGTTGCCCTGGAACTCGATGCGGGTGACATAGACCTTCTCCCCCTCCTCGATCTCGTAGATCAGGGAGACCTCGTTGCCGGCCAGCGGCTCGATGGTGTCCTGGATGCGGATGTTGTAGTAGCCGGCCTGGCGGTAAAATTCCTTGAGCCGGTTGACGCTCTGGGTGACCTCGCTCCGGTTCAGGATGGCATAGCGCTTGATGCCGATCTCTTCCATCAGTTTGTCGTCGTCGAACTCGTCGTTTCCCCGGAACACGATGCTGCCGATGGAGGACTTCTCCTCCACGTTGAAAATGACCACCTTGCCTTCCGCTGCGTCCTCCACCTCGATGCTCACGTCGGTGAAGTAGCCCATCTTGTAGACGGATCGAAGGTCCCGGTCCAGGGAGTCCTGGTCCAGTTTGTCCCCTTCGCGGCTTCCGATGACGGCCCGAATCGCCTCCTTCTCGATCCGCTTGTTGCCCCGGATTTCAATGGAGTCGATCTGGACCACGCCGGCCACCTGGTTGTAAACCCCGTCGGCGACACGGTCCGCCGCATCCGAAAGGCGTTCCATGTCGTCCTCGACGACGAACACGGAAAACGTGGGCGCATCTCCGGAAACATTCACCCCCTTGATGTCGAGGCTGATCTTTCGTCCCACCTGGGTGATACTGCCGGAAACGATCCAGTCTGCGCCCACATCGCGGGCGATGGTTCGGAGATCCCGCTCCTCGAACATGGGAAGATAGGCCATGGGATGCTTGTTGATCTCTCCGGCCGGAACGATGTCGAACCCCTTTTCCGCCAGCCGGCTGACGACCATCTCCTGGAGGCCCTCCCGCAGGTGATCCATGGGCGTGAGAGAGTGGACCCGAAACGGCAGGACACCTATGCGGGGGAGAATTTCCGCTCCGGGCGATCCCGATCCGACCACCCAGGACAGAAGGATCATCCCAACCACCGTCGCAGCCGTCCTGACAGGCCATATCGATCTGAGTCTGCCCCTCATGTGCCTCCCCTATTCCTGAGATTGGATTCGGCCGTCCACGATCTCCATCCTGCGGGCAAGCCGGTCCGCCAGACGCTCGTTGTGTGTCGCCACGACCATGGCCAATCCTTCTTCACGATTCAACCAGAGAAGAAGATCCACGATCTCCTCCCCGGTGACGCGGTCCAGGTTCCCCGTCGGCTCATCGGCCAGCAGAAGCCGGGGTTTCATAATCAGCGCCCTTGCTATGGCCACCCTCTGCTGCTCTCCACCGGACAGCTCCCCGATCCGATGCTTCATCCGCCGCCCGAGGCCCACCTTGGTCAGAATTCCTTCGGCCTTCCGGAGTGCCTCCTTGCGTGAGTGCCGGGCGATGAGCGCCGGCATGATCGTATTCTCGACGGCGTCGAACTCCGGAAGCAGGTGGTGGAACTGAAACACGAACCCGATATCCCGGTTTCGAAGCCTGCAGAGGGACGCCTCGGTCAAACCACTCACGACCCGGCCTTCGAACAGGACCCTCCCCGTGGTCGGCGGCTCGAGCGTACCCATGACATTGAGGAGGGTGGACTTGCCCACCCCGGATGTCCCCAGGAGGGCCAGCGTGTCCCCCTGCTTCACGGAGAGATCGATTCCGCGAAGAACGTCGATGATGTTTCCGTTGTGCGTGAACGACTTTTGTATGTTTTCGAGTACGAGCACCGGATCCTTTGGAAGACCTCATTTCCTATTCGTAACGAAGCGCTTCGACGGGGTTGAGCTTTGCCGCGTACCACGACGGGTAGATGGTGGCCAGAAACGAGATGCCCACAGCGGCGAGCGCGACAAAGGCCACGTCCCAGGCCTCGACCTGCACCGGCAGGGTCGAGATGTAGTAGACATCGGCAGGCAGGGTGATGAACCGGTACTTGGCCAGCAGGTGGCAGATCCCCAGCCCGGAGGCCAGGCCTGCGATCGTCCCCACCACGCCCACCAGGAGCCCCTGGAGCATGAACACGGCCATGATGCTCCTGGCGGTGGCTCCCATGGCCCTCAGAATCGCCATGTCCCGCGTCTTCTCCATGACCACCATCACGAGCGTGCTGATGATATTGAGCGCACCCACCAGTACGATCATGGTCAGAATGACGAACATGGTGATCTTCTCGAGCTTGAGCGCCGCGAACAGGCTCCTGTTCATGAGCTTCCAGTCCTTGGTCCAGAAGGGGTAGCCCAGCTCCCGCTCCAGGGCCGAGGCCACATCGTCGGACCGGTCGACATTCTCCACCCGGACCTCCAGCCCGGTCACGCGGTCCCCCATGCCGAGAAATTCCTGGGCCTCCTGCAAGGACACATAGGCCAGGGATGCATCGTACTCGTACATCCCCGAGTCGAAGAGGTCCACCACGCGGTACTTTCGATTGTTGGGCGTCCGCCCCATGGGCGTCAGCTTTCCCTGGGGCGAGATCACGGAGACCTCACCGCCGATGCGCGCGCCGATCTGTCGCGCCAGCTGCTTGCCCAGGATGATCCCCGGTTGTGCGCGATCCTCCCGAGCCAGCTCATCCAGGCCCTCGCCCTCCAGCATGGTCTCGATGCCGATCACGCTTCCGGCGGTCTCCGGATCCAGGCCCCGGTACACGGCTCCGCTGACCTTCCCGGCATGGTTCACCATGACCTGGCTGTAGATGAACGGGCTGGCCGCCACCACCTCGTTCGCTTCTCTTACCTTCTTCTCCAGCAGCTCGTAGTCCGGGAAAGGCCCGTCATAGCTCATGACCAGGAGATGGGAGTTCACCCCCAGAATCTTGGAGAGCAGGTCGGCGCGAAAGCCGTTCATCACCGACAGGACCACCACGAGCGCCATGACGCCCACCATCACCCCGGTCACAGAGATCAGGGTGATAATCGAGATGAAGGTCTGCTTCCTTTTTGCTTTCAGGTATCGGAGACCGAGAAAAAGCTCGAAAACCATTCATGCCCTGCGCTTTCACACCGCCGCAGCGGTGATCACTCGCCCTTGGTCCGCATGTGCGGAAAGAAGATCACGTCCCGAATGGAAGGGGAGTCCGTGAGCAGCATCACCACCCGGTCGATCCCGATGCCTTCGCCTCCGGTCGGGGGGAGGCCGTACTCCAGGGACTTGATGTAGTCCTCGTCCATGAACTGGGCTTCCCGGTCCCCCGCCTCCCGCAGGTCCACCTGCCGCTGAAAACGCTGCCGCTGGTCGTCGGGGTCGTTCAGCTCCGTGAACCCGTTCGCGATCTCCTTGCCGCCGATGAACAGCTCGAAGCGGTCGGTGGTCGAGGGGTCCTCATCGCTCTTTCTCGAGAGCGGCGAGGTCTCCGTCGGGTACCCCGTGATAAAGGTCGGATTGTTCAGCCTGGGCTCCACGAGGTGATCGAAGAGCTTGGTCATGATCTTTCCAAGGCCGTCCCGCCCGGACACGGGGATCTCGAGCTCCCGGGCAAGATCCGCTGCGGCCTGCCTGTCGCGGAGGATTCCCTCCTCCACCCCGCCGATTTCCTGTAGAGCGCCCCTCAACGGTATGCGCGGCCAGGGCGGAGAAAAGTCGATGGACCGTCCCTGGTACTCCAGCCTGGACGTTCCCAGGAGGTCCGTGACGAGGTCCAGGAACAGCTCCTCGCTCAGCGCCATCATCTGCTCGTAGGTGGCATAGGCCATGTAGAACTCAAGCATGGTGAACTCCGGGTTGTGCTTCAGGTCCACCCCCTCGTTTCGGAAGTTGCGGTTGATCTCGAACACCCGCTCGAGCCCGCCCACCACGAGCCGCTTGAGGTAGAGCTCCGGCGCCACGCGAAGGTACAGCTCCATGCCGAGAGCGTTGTGGTACGTCTTGAACGGCCTGGCGGTGGCCCCCCCGGGGATCGGTTGCATCATGGGGGTCTCCACCTCCAGAAAATCCCTGCGGATGAAAAACTCCCGGATGCGCTGCACGATCCGGCTCCTCATGACGAAGACCTTCTGCACGTCGTCGTTGACGATCAGGTCCACATAGCGCTGCCGGTAGCGGGTCTCCTTGTCCGTCAGCCCGTGCCACTTCTCCGGCAGGGGACGGAGGGACTTGGTCAGCAGACGGACCTCATCCGCCAGAAGAGTGAGCTCGTTGGTCCGCGTCCGGAAAAACGTCCCCCGGATCCCGACGATATCCCCGATGTCCATGAGCTTGAAGGCCTGAAACGCCTCTTCGCCCACCTTGTCCTTTCGAATGTAGGCCTGGATACGGCCGGACCGGTCCTTGATATGCACAAAGGAGGCCTTGCCGAAATCGCGCCGGCTCACGATCCTCCCGGCCATCCTGTGGGTTTCGGGGTTCGCCTCCAGGGCCCCGGCGTCCATCTCCCCGAACCGGTCGACGGCCTCGGCCGCAGTGAGGTCCGGATCGTAACCCGCCGGATACAGTGAAACTCCCATCTCCTTGAGGGTCTGGGCCTTCTTCCGCCGCTCTTCGATAATCGGGTTGTTCGATTCCATTGGGCCCCGGATTTCCGCTCTCGCTCAGCCTCCGCGCTCGGCGGGCATTTCTTAGTCATTTACATAAGTTGAACGTATCCTTCTAATCCAATTGAGATGGATAGTCAAGGTTAAAAACGGTCGGCCCACGCCCTCCAAAAAACGGACTTCCCGGCTTACATCCCAGCGGAGAATAGTGGACTTACAGGCTTGGAAGGAGAGCTTCCGGGTTACCGCCAAACCCTGACAGGCCTGACTTTCTCGAGCCTTAAGCAGAGATCATGGAACGGGCTCTTTTCATGCCGGATCGCGGCGCAGAAGACCGGAGGCGAGCACAGGACTCAGTGCAGGGTGCACATGATTCTGTGCATCTCTGTCCGCCGGTCCTCTGCCTTGACGCCGGTGAAGCGCGGCAATTGGAGAGGGGTAGGACGATTGGTTTGAAAAACAGGAAGGTTGATGGTATGAAGGGATCCAGTGAGAACGGGAACCGGAAGATGCGTTCCGTGCCGGAAGGTTCGTGCCCCTCTCGACCCGGAAAGCGGGAGCTCCCGAAGGTCATGGACCGCCGCTAATCTATATTCCGCTCACCCCGGATGGTGGAGGAGAGCGGATCATCACCAAGGGAGGAGATCATGGCGAAGAAACTCTGGCAGCCGTCCGAGGAGCGGGTCCGCAGCAGCCACATGTTCCGGTTCATGAACGGGGTGAATGAGAAGCACGGTCAGTCGTTCGCCGCGTACGACGACCTCTACCAGTGGTCCGTTCAAAACATCCCCGACTTCTGGGCGGCCATGTGGGACTTCGCGGACATTCGCGCCTCCCGGCCCTACGACCGGGTGGTGGACGATCCCTATCGGCTGCCCGGCGCCCGCTGGTTCGAGGGAGCCGAGCTCAACTTCGCCGAAAACCTCCTCCGTTTCCGGGACGACCGCACGGCCCTGATCTTCCACGGAGAGGACCGGGAGCACCGGACGCTGACCTACGCGGAGCTCTATGACGAGGTGGCCCGCGTCGCCCGCTCCCTGCGCGGCCTCGACATCCGCCCGGGCGACCGGGTGGCCGGGTTCATGCCCAACATGCCCGAGACCATCGTGGCCATGCTGGCGGCCGTGAGCCTCGGGGCCACCTGGTCTTCCTGCTCGCCCGACTTCGGCATCAAGGGCGTTCTGGACCGGTTCGGACAGATCCGCCCCCGGGTCCTGTTCACGGCCGACGGGTACGCCTTCAAGGGAAAGGCCTTCGACTCGCTCGGCCGCGTCTCGGAGATCCTCGAGGATCTCCCCTCCATCGAGAAGGTGGTTGTGGTTCCTTACATCGAAAAGAACCCCGATACGGGCCGCGTGCCCAACGCGGTGGGCTACGAGGAGTTCAGGTCCGGAGAGAACGGGCTGGAGATCGACTTCGAGCAGCTCCCGGCCGATCACCCCCTCTACATCATGTTCACCTCCGGGACCACGGGCCTGCCCAAGTGCATGGTCCAGTCCTCCTCAGGCATCCTGGCCAACCAGATGAAGGAGCTGATGCTCCACACAGACCTCAAACGGGATGATACCATCTTCTACTTCACCACCTGCGGCTGGATGATGTGGAACTGGCTCACCTGCTCCCTCGCGGTGGGCTCCTCGCTGGTTTTGTTCGACGGCAACCCTTTTCATCCCCATCCCGGCGCGCTCTGGGAGATGGCCCAGGACGAGGGCATCTCGATATTCGGAACCAGCGCCGGCTACCTGGGGGCCCTCCAGAACGCCGGCGTCACGCCCGGAAAGTCCTATGACCTGTCCAGGCTGAAAGCGGTTCTCTCCACGGGGAGCCCGCTCTCCGTGGAGGGCTTCGAGTACGTGTACCGGGAGATCAAGGCGGACCTTCAGCTCTCCTCCATCTCGGGCGGATCGGACATCAACGGATGCTTTGCCGGCGGCAATCCCATCGGCCCCGTGTATGCAGGCGAGCTCCAGTGCCGCTGCCTGGGCATGAAGGTGGAGGCCTGGGACGAAACCGGAAAGCCGGTGATCAACCGGCAGGGCGAGCTCGTTTGCACGGCCGCCGCGCCGTCCATGCCCATCTGCTTCTGGGACGACCCGGACGGCGGGAAGTACCATGCGGCCTACTTCGACGTGTACCCGGGCGTGTGGCGCCACGGGGACTTCATCGAGATCAACGACCGGGGAGGCGTGGTCATCTACGGCCGGTCCGACGCCACCCTGAACCCGGGCGGCGTGCGCATCGGCACGGCCGAGATCTACCGCCAGGTGGAGAGCATGGACGAGATCGAGGACAGCCTCGTGATCGGGCAGGACTGGAAGAACGACGTCCGGGTCGTCCTGTTCGTCAAGATGGCCGAGGGCGTGGAGTTCACCGATGAGCTCGCCGCCCGCATCAAGAAGCTGATTCGGGAGAACGCGTCGCCGCGCCACGTCCCGGCCAAGATCCTGCCGGTCCCGGACGTTCCCTACACCCTGAACATGAAGAAGGTGGAGCTGGCTGTGAAAAAGGCCGTGGAGGGCAAGGCCGTCTTGAACCGCGACGCCCTTCGAAACCCCGAGGTCCTGGACTACTACGCCAACCTCCAGGCGCTCCAGGAAGACTGAATCCGCCCAAGCACAGGAGAACCCATGCGGCCGAATCCCGTCGTCCTGTTTCCCCATGCCGGGCTGTCCCTGCCCGAGCTGGGGAAGATCCTGTCCCTGTTCCACCCGCTCAGGGTCTTTCTTCCCTGGCAGATGGAGCCCGCCGAGGTCCTGTCCCAGGATCCGCCGGCCGGTTGCGTGGAGATCCATCACCCCCCTGCGGAGCTGGACCCGGGAGCCTCCTTCCGGCGGGCGGTCGCCGACTACCGCGACTGGGTTCGGCTCCACCCGGACCGCAGCGATCTCCTGAAAACGGGGACGGGTTCGAGCGAGGAGGATCCGATCTGGGAGATCCGGCGGAGGATCCGGGAGCGGAAGATCCCGGCGGAAGAGGGGGGCGGAGGGGAGTCGTTCCAATGGCACATGGTCCTCCACCTCGCCCGCGAGATCGAGGAGCAGCGAACCGAAGCGGACCGCATCCTGGACGCGCTCAAAGAGACGAGGTCTCCCCTGGAGGGGTTGACGGACGACCCCGGGGAGATCAGGAGCCTGTTCGAAGACCTTCCCGGGTTCGACTGGACGCCGGAGACCGGCCGCTACGACGCCATGCCGATCATCCGGGCCTGGGTGGGCCTGTTCGGGGCGTTACTCGGCCCCGGCGATCCGCTGGTGTCCCTGGATCGGCGCTTCGTGGATCTCCTGACGGGTCTCTGGACCGAGGCGGCCGATCCGCCGGTCACGGCGCCTCCGGCGATCCGTTTCCCCTACCCGGACCTGTCCGGCCATTCCCTGGATCGCATCCTGGAGATTCGCGCGGAGCACTTTCCCGAGAATGCCGCCCGGGAACTCAGCGCAATCCTGTTCGAACCGGGCAAGGCGTCCGGCGTGGACACCGAAGCCCTGTCCCGGCGGGCCGCCGGGCTGACCGATTTCTGCCCCGAAGGGCTGCGGTCGGGATGGGTGAACCTCACCTCGGTGTTTCTGCCCCATCGGCCGGAGCTCCGAGGCGGAAATCCGGATACGCTTCCGCCCGCGGTGCTCCTGGACCGGCCGCTCATCTTTCTGGAAGATGCGCCGTGACAGATCTGTCGAAACCCGATCCGCTCGTGCGGGAGGGATGGACCCGCCAGTTCACAGCGAGCGAGCCCCGGCTGAGCGAGGCCGTGGCCGTGTACGAGGAGGCCGGTTTCGAAGTCCGGCTCGAGCCCCTTCCTCCGGCGTCCGGCTACAGGACCTGCGCCGAAGAAGGCGGAACCGAAGGCGAGTGCCGGATCTGCTTCGAGGGCTTCGAGGACCGGTGCAGGGTCATCTACACCCGGCCCAGGAACACCGCTTCTTCCACTTTCGCCCCGGAGGACGGCCTGTTCGACTAGTTTCCATCCAGAAAGGGGCTTTTTTGCCAATCTCATCGCCGATCAGCGAGGCTCCTTGTGCGGCGTACTCCGGCATTCGACTAGGTTTTGCCAGCGGCTCCCGGTCGGATGCGGCAGGGGATTCCCTTGATGTTCGGGGTCCCGAACTCCCGTCCCAGCGCGTGGATCGAGGTCAGCATGTTGAAGTTGGACCGTTCCCACCCGTAGAGCCCGTCCGGTCCGTCCTCGGGAAACCACCAGCCGTGCCCGCCGATCACCACCCCGGGTGAAACCCGTTCCGTCACCCTGGCCCTGTGGGTGATCGTTCCATGGCGGGTCTCGATCACGACCTCGCCGCCGTCCGTCACGCCGAAGCGCTCGGCCGTTTCCGGGTGCATCTCCAGCTCGGGGTCGGGGCACCGACGGCGCAGGGACTCCACCCAACGGTAGGAGGAATGCAGAAAGTTCGGGTTCTTCGAGGAGGTGAGCACCAGGGGGTAGTCGGGGTCCTCCTCCACGGGCGGGCCCTGAAACGACGGAAGGGCGGGCAGGCCGAACTTCCCGGCCGTACTCAGCCGCAGCTCCACCTTGCCGGTGGGGGTGCGGAACCCTTCCTCGCTGTACCGGCCGAACGCCTCCGGCCCCTTCAAGTACCCGCGCTCTGCAAACTCGGCGTAGGTCAGGCCCGACGGGGCGAGCACATCCTCCAGAAAGTCTTCGTAATCCTCGTGCCAGAGCTCGGCCGGGCTCAACCGCCTGCCCAGCTCGTTCAGGATCCTCATGTCGGGCCGGCAGCCCGGCGGCGGATCCACCACCCGCGGCCGCGCCAGGATCAGGCCGTGGCCGATCCCGTAGTGTCCGATATCGTTGAACTCGAACTGGGTGGCCACGGGAAGCACCATGTCCGCCATGGCCGCCGTGGGCGTCATGAAGAGATCGGCCACGGCAAGGAACTCCAGCTTCTCGAGGGCCGACCGGGTCTGGCGGCTGTCCGCCCAGCTCAACATGGGGTTTCCGCACATCATGTACAGGCCCCGAACCGGGTACGGCGTCTCCTCCAGAACGGCCTGCTTGAAAAAGGAGGGAGGCACCGTCATCATGCGGGGGATGGTCCGATGTTGGGCCCCCAGCATGGTCTTGCGCTTGTCCGGTATCAGGTCGGCCCGGACGAACCGGCCCAGGGGCATGATCTCCGGGTCCCTGGCGTGGACGTTTCCGCCGGGAACATCCAGGTTGCCGGTGACCGCCATGAGGCAGAGGAGCGCCCTCGTGACGTCGAACGTGAATCGGTGATGCTCGATGGGGTTTCCCCACTGGATGGCCGCGGGCCGGGCCCCGGCGTATCGACGGGCCGCCTTCCGGATCATGCCTGCGGGCACCCGGGTGATCGCTTCCACGTGCTCCGGCGTGTAGCCCTGAAGATGCTCAGCCAGGTCCTCGAACCCTTCGGTGTACTGTTCCACGAACCCGTGATCGTACAGGGATTCCGCGACGATCACGTGAAGGAGACCGAGGGCCAGCGCGTGGTCCGTACCGGGCCTGACCGGCAGCCAGAGGGCGGCTCTGTCCGCCAGCTCGGTCCTCCTGGGATCCACCACGATGAGCTCGGTGCCGCCTTTCACCTGCTCCAGGAGCAGGCTGCAGATCTCCCCCTCCTCGTTGGTGGCGGTGATGTTGCTCCCCCACAGGATGACGAGCCGGCTCGAGTGATGGAAGTCCGCCACCGGGTAAAACCCGCAGGTGTGAAGCCCGGAGACCTCGCGCGGCGCGTGGCACACGTCCTGGGACGCCACCACGTTGGGGGATCCGAACAGGTTGGCGAGCCGGATCAGGACAAAGTGCTCCAGCCCCTTGGGCATACCCACGCCGAACGCAACCGCCCGGGCGCCTTCCCGTTCGCGGATCGTCCCCAGGCGACGCGCGATCTCTTCCAGGGCCTCGTCCCACGAAACCGCCTCCCAGTCACCCCCGCCCCGCTTTCCCCTGCGACGAAGCGGCTGGGTCAGCCGGTCGGGGTGGGTCAACCGCTCAGGGGATGCGAGCCCCTTGGGACAGACGTATCCGCGGTTCAAATAGCCTTCGGGATCCCCCTTGATCTTCACGATCCGGTTGTCCCGGACCCCGACCCAAAGACCGCAACCGCCGTGGTCCATGCGAGCGCAGTGTGTCCGGAACCAGG
>JAIPEI010000069.1 GCA_021737245.1 Deltaproteobacteria bacterium
GAAGCTTGCCGTCGTCTATGAAGTTGGCCAGAGAGCCCTGGAGCTGGTTCCGGATCACGTCGTAGGTCCTGTCGGCCTCCCGCTCATCCAGTGTCTCCCCGATACAGATGATGGGAATCAGCCCCATGAGGTCGGCGGCCAGGGCCTTTCGGTTGATCGTCTCGTTCCCCTCGCCGAAGAGGCTCCTCCGCTCCGAGTGGCCCAGAATGACATGGGTGCAGCCCGCCTCCAGGAGCATCCGCGGAGAGATCTCTCCGGTGTACGCGCCGCTGGCCTCCCAGTGCATGTTCTGACCCGCCATCATGATGCGGGATCCCTCGGCGGCCTTTCGGACGGCGTGGAGGCTCGTGAAGGGGGGAGCCACCATCACCTCGACGCCTTCGAGCGCGGCCGCGTGCCCGCCCAGGGCCCGAACGAGGGCCGTGGCCTCGGCCAGCTTCAGGTTCATCTTCCAGTTGCCCGCCATGAGCGGCGTTCGCTCGTCCATGTGGTCCTCACTCTAACCGTGGTGTTGCGGCGTGCGTACGGATCAACTCCCGGCCACGAACCGGGCCAGATCGACCATTCGGTTGGAGTACCCGAACTCGTTGTCATACCAGCAAATCACCTTGACCAAATCATCGACCACCATGGTGCTCATCGCATCCACGGTGGAGGACACGGTGGTGCCGTTGTAGTCGATGGAGACGAGGGGTTCCTCGGAGTAGGCGAGGATCCCCTTCATGGGCCCTTCGGCGGCGGCCTTGAGCGCGCGGTTCACCTCCTCGACCGCAGCCGGCTTGACGAGCTGGGCCACGAGGTCCACGACGGAGACGTTGGGGGTGGGCACGCGGATCGCCATGCCGTTCAGCTTGCCCTTGAGCTGGGGGAGCACCAGGGCCACGGCCTTGGCCGCACCCGTGGTGGTCGGAATCATGGAGAGGGCGGCCGCCCTCGCCCGGCGGAGGTCCTTGTGAGGAAAATCCAGGAGTCTCTGGTCCCCGGTGTAGGCGTGCGTCGTGGTCATGAGCCCTTTCTGGATCCCGAAATGATCGAGCAGGACCTTGCACGGCGGCGCCAGGCAGTTGGTGGTGCAGGAGGCGTTCGACAGGACGTGATGCTTTTCCGGGTTGTAGTCGTTCTCGTTCACGCCCATGACGATGGTGACGTCCGGATCGGGCGAAGGGGCCGAGATGATCACCTTCTTCGCACCACCCTCCAGGTGGGCCGCAGCCATGTCCCGGGTCCGGAACAGTCCCGTGCACTCGAGAACGATCTCAGCGCCCACGTCCCGCCAGGGAATTTCCGCCGGATCCCTTTCGACGAAGAGCCTGATCTCCTTCCCGTTCACATGGATGGCGTTTTCACTGCTCGAGACGTCCGCGTCCAGGATCCCCTGGCTCGAGTCGTACTTGAGCAGATGCGCCAGGGTGCCGGAGTCCGTGAGATCGTTGACAGCCACGAACTCGATGTCCTCCCGGGCGAACCCCGCACGGAAGACCATGCGCCCGATCCTGCCAAACCCGTTGATGGCGACTTTCACCGACATGATCAAACCTCCCTTGGACAATGTGTTGACATCGGAACAAGCGTGGATTGCGGTTGATCAAGGCCCGGACCGCCCTTTCTCGTGTTCCGGACGGCCAGCCGCATCACGATGGCGTCTTCGCCGGTGTCCCGGTAGTATCGAGGCCTGCGTCCAACCTCGCGGAACCCGAGCTTGCCGTACAGGTGCCGGGCCGGCCGATTGGAGATCCTCACCTCCAGCCAGACACCGGCCATCCCATCGATCCATCCCGTCCTCAGGGCCTGCTCGAGCAGGGACGCTCCCAGGCCCCGCCTCCTTCGATGGGGATGAACGGCCAGGTTCTGTATCCGGAGGTCCATTCCGGAACGAGTGCAGCAGATGTAACCCCAGAGGCTTCCTTCCTCGGCATACCCCCAGATTCTCGAAGCCGGGTTCCGGACTTCCTCGCAGAAAGCCATGGCGCTCCAGGGCGTCCGGAAGGAAAGGGCCTCGATCTCGAGAATTCGAGCCAGATGGTCCCCGGCGTTCTGCGGGGTGATGCTCAAAATCCCCTTCATCAGCCTGACTCCAGGAGCTTGCCTGCGAGGGAGATCCCCGCCTTTCCAGCCGCCTGGGCCTTTTCGGCCAGTTTGGTCAGGTTCATCCCGGAACGGTTCTGGTGGATGAAAATGATCATGGGCAGGTTGACGCCGGTCAGCACCTCCACCCGGTCCTTGGCCAGGAAGGAGAGACTCAGGTTTGAGGGCGTCCCCCCGAACATGTCCGTGAGGATCAGCACGCCCTCACCCGTGTCGATCTCCGAGATCTTCTTCTCGATGGCTTTTCGCGTCTCCTCGCTGTTGGAGGTGTCTGCGATGGGTACAGACCCCGCCGACTCGATGCGGCCTACGATGAACTCGGCCGCTTTGAGAAACTCCCCGCCGAGACCGATATGGGTAACTACGAGTATGCCGATCATGCCCCGATGCGCCTTTCTTCGGCCCGTGAGCGGCGGCCCGGGAAGGCCGGCGAACGCAGGCTTCATTCGCGTTTACCGCCTAAAACTCCTCATCGTACTGGGCGATCTTCGTGTGGATCTCCTCCTCGGAGCGGGCTTCCATCAGGGCTTTTCGAAACGCGCTGTTCTTCAGAATCCGGGCGATGGTCGCAAGGACCTTGAGGTGGACGTTCGCCGAGTTCTCGGGCGCGACCAGGAGGAAAAAAAGGTGCGCGGGCTGTCCGTCCATGGACTCGAAATCCAGTCCGCCCCGGCTCCTGCCGAAGGATATGAGCGGCTGCGAGATGCCGTGGTACTTCCCGTGAGGAATCGCCACGCCGTCCCCGATGCCCGTACTGCCCAGACGCTCCCGCTCCAGGAGAACCTTGACAAGAGCATGCTTTTCGATGGAGGGTTCGTGGTTGATCACAGCGTCCACGAGCTCCTCCAATACACCCTTCTTGTCCAAGGCTTTCAAGTCGGTGATGATATTGGACTCATCGAGTAGTTCTGAAAGCTTCATTCCGTTCATCTTAATCGCGAGACATCGGTTCGCGGACGATCAATCTCTTGCCGGGACAGGCGTTCCAACCGTCACGAGCAATCTTGCCCCGGATGGGCATTCCACTGCAACCTCAGTTGGACGGCTCGATGAGGCCCAGGCGGCCGTCCGAGCGCTTGTAGAGGACGTTGATTTCCTTGGATCGCGGGTTCCGGAACACGTAGACGCTCCTCTGGGACATGGAAAGCTGCATGGCCGCCTCTTCCGGATCCATGGGCATGGCCACCCTCTTCTCCACCTCGATGGCGGGACCTTCATCCGGGCGCATGGACTCCTCTTCATCCGCCTCTTCTTCCGCTTCCGCCAGGGCCTCTTCCGGCATTCCTCCTTCCTTGATGCTGTCCGAGCTTCTTCGCGTGCGGCTCTTGGACAAATACTTCTTGACCTGCTTCTCGATCTTGTCCATCACCTGGTCGATGGCCGAGTACATGTCCTCGGTCTCTTCGACGCCCTTGATGCGGGCGCCGTTCATGGTCAGGGTGACGTCCGCCGTGTGCCGGAACTTCTCGATGGAGAGCACGATGTGGGCGTCGCTGACCGTGTCCAGGTACTTGTCGATCTTGGAGATTTTTTCTTCGGCATAGTCACGCACGCTCTCAATCGGGTCCATGTGCCTGAATGTTACCGTAATGTCCATGCCTTATCCCTCCTAAGGAAAAAGGGTGTCTAACAGAAAACCCGGGAAAAGTCAAATCTGACAGCGTCGCAAAAAACCATGAGCAAGAGGCTCGGCCCGGCGTGCCGCGCAATGCTCGTTCAGTAGATCTGCCTCCGTCTTCGGGAAGGCAGAATGCCCATGGTTTCCCGATACTTTGCAACGGTTCTCCGCGCCACGTTGATGCTGTCGGCTTTCAGGATCTCCGCCACCTCCTGATCACTATAAGGCTTCTTTCTGTTTTCGCCTTTGATGATGTCCCGGATCCGCTGTTTCACGCTCTCCGAAGCCACGGACTCTCCGCCCGGACCGCTGATGGCGCTGTTGAAAAAGTACTTGAGCTCGTACACGCCCTGGGGTGTGTGCACATACTTGTTCGTCGTGACCCGGCTGATCGTGGACTCGTGCATCTCGATGTCCTCGGCCACGTCCCGCAGCACGAGGGGCTTGAGAAAGGCGATCCCCTTGTCGAGAAACTCGTGCTGAAAACGGACGATGCTCTGGGTCACCCGGTAGATGGTCCGCTGGCGCTGGTGAATGCTCTTGATAAGCCAGGCCGCCGACTTCAGCTTGTCCTGAATGTACTCCTTGGTGGACTCGCCGTAGGTGCCCTTGGACATGAGGACGTCCCGGTAGAACGAGTTGATTCGAAGCTTGGGGAGACCGTCCTCGTTCAGCACGATCTCATACTCGTCGCCCACCTTGAAGACGTAGATGTCCGGACTGATGTAGACGGTCTCCTCGTCGCTGAGCCTCCTCCCCGGCCTGGGGTCCAGGGACGTGATCACGGATACGGCTGAGGCCACCTCCTCCACGGTGACGCCCAGGCTCCGGGCGATGGGGTCGTAGTCCCGGTTCTCCAGCCTGTCCACGTAATCGCGGACGATCGCCTCGGCCAGGGATTTTCTCCAGCCGTGAAAGCGAAGCTGAATGAGCAGGCACTCCCGGGTGTCCCTGGCGGCGACGCCCACGGGGTCGAGTCTTTGAATGACGTCGAGTACGCCCTCGACCTCGTCCAGACTCCTTCCCGTGGCCTCCGCGATATCCTCCACGGTGGTCTTCAAGTACCCGTCCACATCCAGGTTCCCGATGATGTGGTCACCGATCTCCCGCTCTTCCTCGGAGAGGTCGCTCATCTGGAGCTGCCACTCCAGATGGGACGTCAGGTTGGGCTTCTGGGCGGTAAAGTTCTCAAAGGAAGGATACTCCCGGCCGTCGTAGGGCGTCTCGGCCCAGCCGGTGTTGTACTCCCCCAGGTAGGCCTCCCAGTCCACGTCCTCCCGCCGGGGGGCCTCCTCCACCTTCCCCTCCGGCAGGGCCTCCTGGGTGTCGACCGTCTCAGGGGCGGCCGCCCCGTCATCGGGGTCCTCGCCGGCCTGCTCCTCCAGCATGGGATTGGTTTCCATCTCCTGGTTGATGGTCTCGAGGAGCTCCAGGCGGGACAGTTGAAGCAGCTTGATCGCCTGCTGCAGCTGCGGCGTCATGATGAGCTGTTGGCTCAGGTTGAGGGATTGCTTGAGCTGAAGTGCCATGTCGTATCGTAAGACCCTTGCTGAACCTAGAGGTTGAAATCCTGACCCAGATAGACGCTCCTGGCGATCTCGCTCGCCACGATCACCTCCGGAGGCCCGAACGCGATGATCTTCCCCTCGTTGATGATGTATGCCACATCACAGACCTTGAGGGTTTCTCTCACGTTGTGGTCCGAGATGATGATGCCGATGCCCCTCGCCTTGAGCTGGCGAATGATCGTGTTGATGTCCTTGAGAGCCAAGGGATCGATGCCGGCGAACGGTTCGTCAAGAAGCATGAACCTGGGCTCGGTGATCAGGGCCCGGGTGATCTCCAGCCTTCTCCTTTCCCCCCCGGAAAGATCCGATGCCTTCTGGTCCGCCAGGTGGCCGATGTTCAGCTCGCCGAGCAGACGGCCGGCGCGTTCGCGGATCTCCCGGCGGGGGATGTTCAGCCCCTCCAGGATGGCCAGAAGGTTCTCCCGAACCGTGAGCTTCTGAAAAACCGAAGGCTCCTGGGCCAGGTAGTTCACGCCCTTTCGAGCCCGGATGTACATGGGTTCCCGGGTGATGTCTTCACCGTCGAGGAGCACCCGGCCCGAATCCGGGCGGGTGAGCCCGATCATCATGTAGAACGTCGTCGTCTTGCCGGCCCCGTTGGGCCCCAGGAGGCCCACGATCTCGTTCCGATGAATGGTCATGTCGATCCGGTCCACGGCCCGTTTTCCGCCGTAGATCTTGACCAGCCCCTCCGCCTCCAGAATTTCCTCTGCTTCCGCGACCAAGGAGCCTCTACCTTTTCCGGTTGCCCGGGAAAATGACCGCTCGAACCCGCTCCGAACCGGAGCTCTCGACGATGCTTCGCTTCTCCCCGATGAAAAAAGTGATCTGGGAGCCCTCCACGAAATCCTCACCCTGCTTTACCATGGGATTGCCGGTGAGGATGACCTTGTCCTCCTTCTGGTAGTAGACGGCCTTGTCCGCCATGGCCTCCCCGCCGTCCGAACGTACGATCTTCACATCCCCCGTGGCGACCACCCGGTCCACGCGCACATCCTCGGGTCCGTCGGTCGCGCCCGTGGATTCCCCCAGGTAGTAGAGGTGCATCTTTCGGCATTGAATGGTGAAGGTGCTCTTCCGTGCGTCCACGTTGCCGGTGAAGATCACCATCTGGTTCTTGTTGTCGATCTCCAGCGTCTCCGAACGAATCACCAGGGGGTCGTCCCCCCCCTTGAGCAGTTGGGCCGGGTCGGTCTGGGCTGCTGCAGGGGCCGCCGAAAGCAGGCCGACCAGGATGAAAACAGCGGCGAGAATCCGCATCGTCTTCCTTTCTCATCGCTGAACGGATCGCTCCATTCAGGTCGCAATGCCGTTCCGGGTCACGTCAGGATCTTTTGATCCATCGAGGTCGTCACCCCGGAGGTCATCTTCAGGTACTCCTTCTCCAGGTTGAAATAGAGCCCCTTCCCGGAGACCGTGAAAAACGGTCCGGTGATCCGCACGGGCTCTTCCGTGGTCAAGAGACCCAGCTCGTGGTTGTACAGAAGGTGGTCGGCGAAGATCCGGTACCCGTTGGCGGAAAATCCCTTGAGATTGCCCTGGAGGTTGATCTCGCCGGTGGCCTTGTTGAAGTCCCCCCGGTCCCCCTCGAGCTCCAGGGAGGGACGGTCCTCCGGGAACAGCTTCAGCTGAAAAGACCGGAAGGAGAAGTAGGTCCGGTCGGGCGAGAACTTCACCTGCTCGGCGTCCAGGACCCACTGCATGCCCTCGTCGGGATCGTCCTGGGTGTAGTGGATGTCGCTCAGGGTGATTCCGTCCTCCAGGTCGGCCTCCGTGACGATGGGCCGGCGCACGAGCTGCTTCTCCGCCTCGGATCGAATGAGGTAAAACCCCACGACCGCAGCCAGGATGCCGATGCCCAAAAGGGGCCAGTATCGGGTGACGAGTCTTTTCATTCGTGCTTTTGCAATAAGTATACCGAAGCGTTTCCGGCGCGTAAAGGATTTTTCCCGCTAAGGCCAGAGGCCTCTGGCCGTGAGGATGAGCTCGCACACCTCGCGGACCGCGCCGCGCCCGCCGCGCCTCTTCGTGATCACGGCCGCGGCGTCGCGCACCTCGACGGCCGCGTCGGCCACCGCCACGGCCAGGCCCGCCCGTTTGAGCAGCGGCAGGTCCGGGATGTCGTCCCCTACGCAGCAGACCGCTTCGGGCTCCAGGTCCCGCTTCCGAAGAATCTCGTCCAGGAGCGAACCCTTGCGCCCGACCCCCTGATGCACCTCGACAATGCCGAGCTCCCGGGCCCGGCGGTCGACGGCGGAGGAGGATCGCCCCGTGATGATCGCCACCTCGATCCCCGCGTCCATTACCCGCTTGAGGCCGTACCCGTCCCTCACGTCGAACACCTTGATCTCCTCGCCGCGGCCGTCGAGGTAAATGCGCCCGTCGGTCATCACGCCGTCCACGTCCAGGACGAGGAGCCGGATCCGGGCTGCGAGGTCTTCAAGGGTCAAGGGCGTTGCCTCCAGGGATTCAACCTGTTCTCACGGGAGATCCGTTCCCGGTCCTGACGCCGGATCCCCGGTTCGCGTCGAACTTCACAACTGAAAAATCCCGCGTGCGCGGGATTGTTAGCGCATGGCCTTGATCGTCCGGAACCGCCCGATGCGTTTCCAGCCCGGCTCACGGTGAAACGTCCCGCCCCTCCGTTCGTACGATCCCGTGGATCTCCTTCAAGATCGCCAGAACGGAACGCAGCTCCCTCAGGGGCAGGGCGTTGGGGCCGTCGCATAGAGCCTTTTCCGGCTCCGGGTGGACCTCCATGAACACGCCGTCCGCGCCCGCGGCCACCGCCGCCCGGGCCAGAACCCCCGCGTACTCCCGCTGGCCGCCCGAGCTCCCGCCGGCCGCGCCCGGCAGCTGCACGCTGTGGGTGGCGTCGAAGACCACGGGGCACCCGAAGGCCTGCATGACGGGAATCGCCCGGATGTCCACCACCAGGTTGTTGTAGCCGAAGGAGGCGCCCCGCTCCGTGATCAGCACGTTCCGATTCCCGCCGGCGGTTACCTTCCTCACCGCCTGCTCCATGTCCCAGGGAGCCAGGAACTGCCCTTTCTTCAGGTTCACGGGAAGACCGGTCCCGGCCGCGGCCACGAGGAGGTCCGTCTGCCGGCACAGAAACGCCGGAATCTGAAGGACATCCAGGACCGCGGCGGCCTTTTCCACGTCCTGTGCGGCGTGAACGTCGGAGAGCAGGGGCAGCCCGGTCCGCTCCCGGACCTTCCGGAGCGTCTCCAGGCCGGCGTCGAGGCCGGGGCCCCGGTAGGAGTCGAGCGAGGTGCGGTTGGCCTTGTCGTAGGATGCCTTGAACACGACCGGAATTCCCATGGCGTCCGCCGTCTCGCGCAGGAAGTCCGCCACGCGAAATGTGGTCTCCTCGCTCTCGATGACGCACGGACCCGCGATGACGAAAAAGGGGCCTCTCTTGTCGAGCGTCAGATCTCGGATGTGCACCGGATGCCGTTCCATGGTCTCCTCGCGGCGCTCCGCAGGCGGTGAGGAAGCCGAGCGCACGGGCCTATGCTTATTCGAAGGCCCGGTCAAAGTCAAGGACTCTAGGGGCGCACCGCGAACGGCTTCAACCCCTTTTCAAAACAAACTTTTTCTTGTGTTGTCTGTGGATCGACTTTATCATACTCTGCCATTCAGCAAGTGGAGGTGAACTGCCATGCCGGGGAAGAAAACCAAGACCATCGAGGAGATCAACCGGAAAATCCGCTCGGGAAGCGTGGTCGTCGTCACGGCGGACGAGATGGGCGGCATCGTCCGCTCCAAGGGGCCTGAAAAGGCCGCCCGGGAGGTGGACGTGGTCACCACCGGGACCTTTGCGCCCATGTGCTCCTCAGGGGTTTTCATGAACTTCGGGCCGGTCAAGCCCGCCATCAAGGCGGCGAAAATCCTGCTGAACGGGGTACCCGCCTACGGGGGGCTCGCGGCGGTGGATCTCTACCTCGGGGCCACCGAGCCCGCTGAGGACGACCCGCTCAACCACATTCATCCCGGCTGGTTCAAGTACGGCGGCGGGCACGTGATCGGCGACCTCGTGGCGGGCCGCAAGGTGAAGCTCCAGGCTACGGCATACGGCACGGACTGCTACCCCGGCCGGGAGCTCGAGAGGAGAATCACGCTGGAGGAGCTCCCTTACGCGGTCATGGTGAACCCTCGCAACGGGTACCAGAACTACAACTGCGCCATCAACCTCTCCAAGAAGACGATCTACACCTACATGGGGGTGCTCAAGCCCCGAGCGGCCAACGCCAACTACTCCACTTCCGGCTGCCTGAGCCCGCTGTTCAACGATCCCTGGTATCGCACCATCGGCATGGGGACCCGGATCTTTCTGGGCGGGGCCCAGGGCTTCGTGACAGGCCCGGGCACCCAGCACAAACCGGGAGCGCCTCGGGGGGACAACGGCGTACCCCTTGCTCCGGCCGGGACCCTCATGGTCACCGGAGACCTCAAGAAGATGGACCCCCGCTGGGTGGTCGGGGTCAGCATGGTCGGCTACGGGTGCTCCCTCGCGCTCGGCCTCGGCATTCCCATTCCCGTCCTGGACGAAGAGATGGCCCGATACACGGGGGTGACGGACGAGGATCTGTTCACGCAGATCGTCGACTACGGCAGAGATTATCCCAGGGGGGAGGCGAAGAGCCTGGGCCGGGTGAGCTACGCGGAGCTGATGAGCGGCTCCATCCGATTCGAGGGGCGGGAGGTGGCCACGGTTCCCCTGTCGTCGAGGACCCGCGCCCTGGAGATCGCCGGGACGCTGAAGGCGTGGATCGAGAAGGGCGCGTTCCTCCTGGGCGAACCACAGGAGCTGCTGCCCGCCGAGTAAATCCGCAAGCCGTTCGAATCCCGCCGCAGAGCAGGCGAAATGCGTGAGATCGTCCTTCGCGGGCTTCACGGTTTCGACCGCGCATCGGCCCCCAGCGGCGTACAGGCGGACAAACCAGGCCCCGTTCGTCACGAGGGCACGAAATCAGCGCATGACCGACCCAAAGATCAGAATCGCTCTCTCCGGGAACCCGAACGCAGGCAAGACCACCGCGTTCAACGCCATTACCGGCGCCCGCCAGCACATCGCCAACTATCCCGGCGTCACCGTCGAGAAGAAGGTGGGACGCGTCCGCCACCGCGGCCGCGAGATCGAGGTGGTGGATCTGCCCGGCACCTACTCCCTGACAGCCTACTCCCTGGAAGAGATCGTGGCGCGGGACTACCTGGTCAACGAGAAGCCGGACGTGGTCGTGGACATCGTGGATGCGTCCAACCTGGATCGCAACCTCTACCTCGCGCTTCAGTTCCGTGAGCTGGGCGTCCCGCTCATTCTCGCCCTCAACATGGTGGACGTGGCCGAGGCGCACGGTCTGTCCATCGACCTCCCCGCCCTCTCCGAGCTCCTCCAGGTGCCCGTGGTCCCCACGGTCGCCCGATCCAAGCGCGGCATCGACGATCTCCTGGACCGGGTCGTGGAGCTCGCCGAGAAGACCCCGGCCTGGGACCCCGTTCTGATCTCCTACGGCAACGACATCGACCGGAGCCTCGATGAGCTGGAGGCCGTGATCCGGCGAGGAAGCGTGCACGGGGAGACCTATCCGCCGCGCTGGCTGGCCCTCAAGTGCCTCGAGGGCGACGACCAGATCATGCGCCTCATCGGGAAGGATCCGGGGCTGAGCGAGGAGGCGGCCGCCATATGCCGCCGGGTCGCCAAGCACACCCTGGACACCCTGGAGGAGGATCCCGAGGGCATCATCGCGGACCACCGCTACGGCCACATCGCCGGGATCACGCGGAAGGTGGTCAAGCGCCGGATCGAGTCCCGCCTGAACATCTCGGACCGGATCGACCGGGTCCTGACGAACCGCCTCATCGGCCCCCTGACCATGATCGGGATCCTGTACGCCATCTATGAGTTCACCTTCTGGGCCGGCGAAACCCCGGTGCAGTGGGTGGAAGCCTTTTTCGGGTGGCTCAAGACGGGGATCTCCGCCGTTCTGCCTGAGGGTCCGCTGGAATCCCTGGTGGTGTCCGGCGTCATCGACGGCGTCGGAGGGGTGCTCGGTTTCGTACCCCTGATCCTGTTTCTGTTCTTCGCCATCTCCGTCATGGAGGACTCCGGCTACCTGGCGCGGGTGGCCTACATGCTCGACCGGGTGCTCCGCTGGTTCGGGCTGCACGGAAACTCCGTGATCGCCCTGCTCGTGAGCGGAGGAATCTCCGGAGGCTGTGCCGTCCCCGGGGTCCTTTCGACCCGAACGCTGAGGGATCCCAAGGAGCGGATCGCCACGCTCATGGTCGTCCCCTTCATGAACTGCGGGGCCAAGCTCCCGTTGTTCGGGCTTCTGATCGCGGCTTTCTTTCAGAGAGGCGAGGCCCAAATGCTGTTTCTGTTCACCCTGATCTCCTGGTTCTTCGCCCTGTTCGCGGCCAAGCTCATCCGCGCAACCGTTCTACGCGGGCCCAAGACACCCTTTGTCATGGAGCTGCCGCCCTACCGCGCCCCCACCATTAAAGGGCTGCTGATCCACACCTGGGAGCGGACCTGGCAGTACATCAAGAAGGCCGGGACCGTGATCCTCGGCATCTCCATCATCATTTGGGCCA
>JAIPEI010000070.1 GCA_021737245.1 Deltaproteobacteria bacterium
CAGCCATGCAACGATCTCGACCTGGAGCCTAGAGCCCGACCTCCGCCAGGTCCGGACCCAAATAGGACCGCTCGTTCTCGCCCAGGACGCCCATGGAGAGACAGATCAGCGTCCAGAGGTGGACCACTTGGAATCCGCCCTCGAAGTGCTCCGACAAATCGTGGATCTGGGAGTGGCAGTTGTGGCAGGGCGCTATGCAATAGGTGGCGCCGGTACTCATAACCTGATCGAACTTGAGCTTGCCGTACTGTCGCCGCTGCTCCGTGTACCCGCTCTGCAGATACCCGCCGCCTCCGCCGCAGCAGAAGTTGTTGGAGCGGTTGGGCTGCATGTCGATGAAGTTCTCCTCGCCCACCACCTTCTTGACCACAAACCGGAGGTCCTCGGCCACGGGATCGCCAAAGGACTTGCGCACCAGCTGGCAGGGGTCCTGGACCGTGAACTTGACCTGGAGATCCTTGTTCCAGTCCGAGCTCACGGGCAGCTTGCCCTCCCGGATCCACTTGGCATAGAGGCGAATGATGCTTTCGATCTCAAAGTTGTGCTCGATGTTGAACTTTTTCAGTCCGACCCGGACTGCAAAGAGTTCGTGCCCTCATTCCGTGTTGAGCCAGTACTTGCACCCGAGGTCGTCCACGGCCTTGGCCTTGACCCGCACGATGTGCTCCCAGGCCTCCCAGTCCTGGGCGAACATGCAGTAGTTCTCCGCGGCCCAGCCCTTGGTCCCGTAGGTCCAGTCAGCCCCACCCATGTGGAGGATCTTCCATAACGGCACCATCTCGTCGGGCTCGGTCACCGGCTCGCGCGAGTTCTGGTTGAGAAAGTACTCCGCCCCCTGCTTGTTGACCGGGGCCTGGAGGTCCTCCCAGCCGGGCTGGGTCTCCCGGACCTCCTCCAGGACGTCTTCCACCACGAACTGGAAGTCCTCCTCCGAAGCGCCCATGGCGCTGCAGGTGTCGTTCCGGAGCGCCATGTCGCAGGAGCCGATGATCCCTTTGGGTCTCTCCTCCCTCGGCCAGGTCTGCCGGGCCAGCCCCACCATCTGGGGGATGTCCACCTTCATGGGGCAGG
This sequence comes from Deltaproteobacteria bacterium, assembly GCA_021737245.1. GTDB lineage: Bacteria > Desulfobacterota > DSM-4660 > Desulfatiglandales > HGW-15 > JAIPEI01. The sequence goes on from JAIPEI010000070.1 coordinate 1,072, forward strand.
CGTGGATGCACCGCTGGCACATGGTGCACATCCAGACCCAGGGGGAGCTGGTGGCCTCGTCATAGAGCCCCAGGGCGAGCATGCGGACGAACTTCCTCGCATCCATCCCCTCGAGTCCGGTGGCGGGACAGCCGCTGGCGCACGTCCCGCATGTGAGGCAGAGCTCCAGGTTGCTGTCGGGCAGGAGTTCCTTGATCTTGTCCCGGAACTCGTGCTTCTGGTCACGTAGTTCTAGAATTTCCTTCTCTTCCATGCACCGATCCTCTCTCGTGTTGGAAAATCCCTCTCGTACGTTTCAGGCCGTCTCCTCCGCTGGAAAACCGTGACTCAATCCGATGGGAGAAGTGCACTGCATGCCGAATCAAGAGTCTGTTTCGCCTGAATTCTCACCATGAGCGGATTCGCAAAGACCCGCTCACCCGCCGCTGGAAACGCTATAACCCATTGAAATTCCGAGGGCGGATCTCGAAGCTTCGGGGTTTTTGCAACTCATTCACTATTCAGATAAATCCTTGTGAAATAAATGTCAAGGGATTAAGGCCTATTCCCGGACATGGCACTCCCCGCAGGTGATGGGCCCAGCCTTCTGCTTTTCGTGGCACCCCTTGCATCTCCCGTGATAGGCCCGAAGCCGGTCCACGCCGTCGTCCGTCTCCAGCTTGTGGCACTCCCCGCAGGGCACCCCGTCCGAGGTCTCCCCCTCCACGAGCTCGCCATCGACGTACACATGGTGGCAGATGTAGCAGTCCTCGATGGTCTCGTAGACCATGTGCTCTTCGTGGGGAAACCGGGAGAGCGGTCTCTCGGCGTCCGGGAAGAGGTCCGGTGGAAAGACAGAGTACTCGTCCTGCGGCACGGCCGGCAGGACGGACAGGAACAGGACCAGGAACGCGGCGACCGCCGTGACAGCATACCTTCTGATCGTCATCTCCTCCCTCTCTCCTTCCCGTTCAGAAAGGGGATTTTCCGCAACCCCGCTTTGGGGCGCGCGAAAAAGCCCCTCCTCTGCATCAGGGAGCTCCGGGTGCCGGGAAACGGTTGTCGATGAACGCCCTCTGCCGGCCGGTGGTCTCTAGCCCTCGACCGCGTTGGGCTTTTCCATGCACTCGTAAATGATCTCGGAAAAGAAGGACAGCTCCATACCCACGTCGTAGGCTTCGATGATGTCCTTGAGCCCGCTGTGGCAGTTGTGGCAGGGCGCAATGACCACCTCGGCGCCGGTGGCCTTGAGCTGGTCCGCCTTGATGCTGTTGCCCTCCACCCGGACCTTCTTGTACGGGGGACCGCAGTTGATCACTCCTCCCCCGGCGCAGCAGCAGTAGTTGTGCTCCCGGTTGGGATGCATCTCGGTGAAGTTGGAGCAGAAGGCCCGGACCAGGTCCCGGGCTTTCTCATGAAGGCCCCGTCCCCGGACGATGTTGCAGGGATCGTGGAGCGTCACGGGCCGCTCGAACTTCTTCTTCACCTTGAGCCGGCCTTCCTGAAGCATCTGCCAGTAGAAGTCGATGGCGTGCACCACCTCCACGGGGAAATCACGCCAGCCCAGCCAGCGGTTTCCCACGTCATACACGGCCCGGAACGCGTGCCCGCACTCCCCCATGACCACGCGCTTGACCCGCAGCTTCTGGGCCCGCTCGAAGTGACTCCGCTTGAGCCGGCCCATGAGCTCCACGTCCCCCGTGAACATGGCCATATCGCTGTTATCCCACCCGGGCATGGACGGCATGGTCCAGTCCATGCCGCACTCGTTCAGGATCACGGCGGCGTAATAGATGAGCTGGGGCTGGAACTTGGGCTCGGGCGCGATCACCGAGTACATGATGTCCGCCCCCTCCTTGTCCAGGGGAATGCGAAGCGTGGGGATCTCCTCCCGCGCCTCCTCCTCCTGCCAGAGAAGGCTGTCGATCCACTCGTCCTCCTTGACCCACATCTGGTTCATGGTGACCGAGTGGCTGTGGGCGGTGTCCTGAATGTACCGCGGCGTGATCCCGAGGAGATGGCAGAGCCGTCGGACCACGGTGATGATGTAAGCCGTGTCGATGCCGAGGGGGCAGTACATGGCGCACCGGCGGCACAGGTTGCACTCGGTGTAGGCCACCAGGGCGACCCGTTCCAGCTCCTCGGGGGTTATGCGGCCGCGCTTTTTCAGGAGCTTCCAGAGCGTCTGCTTGACCTTGCCCACCGGGGCGTAGGCGGGATCCCCTTCGTGGGAAAGATAGTAGTGGCAGCCGTCCGCGCAGAGCCCGCAACGGACGCAGATCTCCTCGTAAGCCTTGAGCCTCGCCCCGGTCTCGGCGCGGAAGACCCGGTTGATCGCCTTTTCGACCTTCTCCGGGGTCAGGGCGTCGAGACCTTTCTGGATCCCGGCGTCCACGTATTTTTTCTCTTCAGCCTTTTCAGCCGTTGCTTCCATTCAACGCCTCCTTCAGGTCGCGCTACCAGTCCTTGGCCTTCCGCACCCCGCCGAACTCGGAGCCGATGTACCCGCGGGAAAACGGGGAGAGGAGCATGTGGCTGAGCCTCGTGAACGGAATGGCAGCCAGCATGATCTCTCCGAACAGGATGTGCAGGATGATCATGACCCGGTAGGGGCCGATCTGGTGGTAGGCCAGGAACCCGGTGAGGAAAGGAAGAAACACGATAGCCAGCACGGCCCAGTCCATGGCGGAGGTGACGTACCGGACCTCCCGGAGGAGGATCCGACGCACCGCGAAGACCAGGCAGGCCAGGATCACCAGGAACGTCATCACATCGGCCGCGCCCTCCGGAAGGCTCCAGAATCGAAACCCGTGGTAGTAGTCCCAGAGCATGACGTGGGCCAGGAGAAAGACGGGTACGAGCACCAGGCAGATGTGGAACGTGAAGGAGACGATGGTCATGAACGGGTGACGCCTCGAGTTGACCGGCCAGAAGGGGACGGACCAGTGGATGATGGATCGGAGGGCGTACTTGAGGTTCCAGTAGGCCAGCACCTGACCGTCCCGGGTCTTGGCCGACCGGTACATGGTGTACATCTTCCAGATCGACCCCAGGACGAACACGGCGAAGGCGATCCAGGCCAGCGGCCCCACGACGAATCCGTAGACTTGGTGCATCTCCTCCCCTCCTGATCGCGCAATCGGTTCTAAAAATCCTCCACGCCGGCGACGATGCGGAAGCAGGTTCCTTCCTGGATGCCCCGTATGAGCACTTTGTCCCCCTCAGGGTTGAATATGGGATCCCAGGCGCGCTCGAACGTCTCCCCGTACTCCTTCCCGTCCAGGACGATCAGGAACCGGCCGTTTCGTTCGGCCCGGACCGCGGCATGCCCGCCGTCCGGACTGACGGAGATGGGATAGATCATGTCGTAGCGGCCCGGCCAGGGGCGATCGTCCACGATCACGGTCCAGTCGTCCTCTTCCTTTCCCAGTGCCCCGATGTGACGTCCGTCCGGGCTCATGGCCAGGTCCGTCATCACGCTGAAGCTGTTCTCCCAGGGGCGGTCGTTGACCGCGACGGTGAATCGACCGTACGACGGGGCCGCGATCGCGGCGAGCGTCGCCCCGCTCTCGTCGAAGGCCTGGTGCCAGAGCTGGCTGTAACGGGCCGGCCAGACCAGGGTGCCGTTCTCCGCCATGCCCCATTTGCCCCCGCTCCTCACCGGGGCCACGACCGCGCCGCTCTTGGGGTGAAAGGCCGGCTCCCAGACCGAGGCGAAGGTCTGGTCCCAGGGCGTCCCGTCCACCACGACGGTGTAGTCGTACAGGCTCTGGCGGCTCTGGGCGGCCACCCGACTCCCTTCCGGGTCGAACACGGGGCTCCAGACGTTCACGAAGCTCCGGTCCCAGGCCTTGGCGTCCACGGCAATGGAGTAGCACCCCTTCTGGAACGCCTCGATGTCGGCCGCGCCCATGGACACGGTCTGCACGACCGCCGCCGAGTGCAAGCCGTCGGCGCTGAGGGCGAAGTTGCTGGCATTGTCGAACAGCTCCGGCCACGGGACCCCGTCCACGGCCACACCGTAGCTCATCTCCTGCTGGACGGCCGCGCCGATCCGATCCCCCGACCGGGAAAAAGACAGGTTCCAGACGAAGCCGAAGGTCGTCTCCCAGGGGACGCCCTCGACGGCCACCGTCCACTCCATCTCCCGGCTGACGATGGCTGTCATGCGGCCGTCCGGCGAGAAACCGAGACCCCATATCTTTTCGAAGGTCTCCTCCAGAAGCTCCCCGTTTACGCAGAGCCCGAAAACCGCGTCCTCCAGGTTGACGACAACCGCCAGCCGCTCACCGTCCGGGCTTGCCACGGGTTCTTCCATCCAGACGACGTCGCTGGAACAGGCCGCGGCTTCCTGGATCCGCCGCTTCCCCGGCTGCCAGTCCCAGGAGCTTTGTCCTATCATCCCCGGCTCCTTTTCCGTCATGTGGTTCGTGATCTGGTCTCGTCCCGGCATGGCCCGATCGAACAGGAAAGGCTGCTGAAAGGGAGAGGGTGCGCTCGAGCGTTCACATTCGGTTCCGCTTTCGCTTCAGGATGCAGCACAGCGTGTCGCTATAGATCCCTATCGGGCTGATGGGTAACCTACCATAAACCACAGGGCACGTGCTCGTCAAGACCGAGTTGCTCTTGCCCTTTGCGAGACCGAATGCTTGCGTCTTGCACCCTTGGAATGATCGTTGTACATTGGATCGGAAAGCCTGCATGGATGACTGCATCCTTCAGGAACCACCGGGTCCTGGTCGTTCGGCAATGATCTTGATCCGCCGCCGTTTCAAACGAGCCCTTCAACGTCGAGGGAGAGAAAAGCCCATGGCGGAGCCCAACGTGCTGATCATCGGAGGGGGGATGGCCGGATTGACCGCCGCCCTGGAGCTCGCCAGGTTCGAGGTTCGCTCGAACGTCGTCGAGTCCTCTCCTTTTGCCGGCGGTCAAGCAATCGGCTTTTCCTGCAAGGCGACCTCCGCCTGCGTCAGGTGCGGCGCCTGCCTTGCCGAGGACCGCCTCCAAAGCGCCGTCGAGAGCCCTGAGATCCGGATCCTTCCTTCCTCCCGCCTCCTGGAGCTGAGCCGCTCGAACGGTCCGTTCTCCGCCGTCGTGCTCCGATCCCCCCGGGTCGTCGATCCCGACCTGTGCACGGGATGCGGCCGGTGCGTCGACGTCTGTCCGGAGGAGGCGGTTCGAAGAGCGCCTTCCCCTTACAATCGACCGCCTCTGGCCGTGGATTTGGACCGGTGCGCCCGCTTCGCCGGGGGAGACTGCACCGCCTGCGTGGACGCCTGCCCCGAGTCCGCCCTGGCGTTCGACCGGGGAGAGGAACGGCTCGCGCTCGAGCCTCACGCCCTCATCCTGGCCTCGGGGTTTCATGTGTTCGATCCCAGAGAAAAGCCCTATGGATACGGTGAGATGGAGGATGTCATCACCAACCTGGAGCTGGAGCGGATGCTCCGGGAAAAAGGAGGCCTGGTCAGGCCTTCGGACGGATCTCCCCCGGGCAGGATCGCCTTTATCCAGTGCGTGGGCAGCCGCGACGAGCGACTCGGACACCTTTGGTGCTCCCGTGTCTGCTGCGGCTCGGCCCCCCGCACGGCGCGGCGGCTCCGGTTCCTGGAACCGGAGCTCGACGTCACCGTCTTCTACATCGACATCCAGACCTTCGGCCGGGACTTCGAGTCCGCCTGGAACGAGCTGCGCCGGGAGTTCCGCTTCATTCGGGCGGTTCCCGCGGACGCCGTGCCCACTGAGAATCGCCGCGTCCGCCTGAGCTACTTCGATCCCGAAACAGGTTCCCCGGACTCCCTGGACGTGGATCTGCTGGTGCTCTCCGTCGGAATCACCCCCGGACGGGACCTGGCCGGCACATCCGCTCTCCTGGGGCTTCGGCGGGGTGCGGACGGCTTTGTGGAAGCCGGCGACTCGGGGAATCCGCCCGCCGGCGTGACCGCCCCCGGAACGGTGCTGGGCCCCATGGGCATCCTGGACGCCGTCAAGAGCGGGAAAGCATCCGCATGGCGGACCCTCGAGAACCTGGGCATGGTCTGACAGCGAACACGGGGATCGGGCCCTCCGCCGCCGGGCCCGATCCATGGAGGATGCCACGACGTGAAGAGCGAAGGCCGGATCGACATCCTGATCATCGGAGACGCAACAACCGGCTCCGGCGTTTCAGAGACCCTGATTGGGAAAGGCTTCCGCGTGGCTCGAGCGGATGTGGAGGGCTATTCCCACCGGAGCCGCGTAGGCGGCGCGATAGTGGTCCAGGCCGGAGAACGCGGCCCGGAGTTCGAGGCCCTGGGCCTGGAGCCGGGGAATCGGGTGGTCGCCCTCTCCGATTTCCTCGAGGCCCTGCCCGACATCCAGCCGTTCGACAAGAGCGGCGGCCCTGCGCCTCTGGTCGTCTTCCTCCTGGGGCTCGCCGGAGAGAGCAGCTGCCGGGCGACGAGAGACGCTCTTGCCGCCTCATCCGTCCTCCTGGACGACCTGGGCCGGCGCGTGGCAATGCTTTACGGAAACCTCAAGGTGAGCGCGGCCGGTCTCGAGGCCGAGGTGCGGGAGGCACGCCGAAAAGGGGCCTTGCTCCTCCGATTCTCGAGCGCCAGACCCACCTTCGTGCGGAACGGCGAGGGACGACCGGCCGTCGAGTGCCTGGACGAGGCCAGCCGCAGGCGCTTGATCCTTCACCCGGATTGGATCGTGAAGGACGAAATCCTGCGGGCCGGACCCGGGGATCTTGAGCGGGCCGCCCGGTTGGGGGCGGAGCCCGGGCCGGACGGGTTTCTCCCCTCCGACAACGTGTACCGCTTCGGCCTGGAGACGAACCGCCGGGGAATCCTGGGCATCATCCCGGACGCCGACCCCCTGGGCCGGGACACCCTGGAGGACGATCTGGCCGCGGCCATGCTCGAGATGCGGGCGCTCGATCGGTTCGACTCCTGGGCCCCGGACCGGGTCGCCGTCATCGACCCCGGCCTGTGCGCACGCTGCCTCACGTGCCATCGGTCCTGCCCGCACGGGGCCGTGGCGGTCGGAGAGCGGATCGAGATCGTTCCCCAAGCCTGCTTTGCCTGCGGTATCTGCGAGGCGGCCTGCCCGGCGAAGGCCATTACGCTTAGGGAACGGGATCCGGAGAAGGGACCTCTCGAAGCCGTTCCCCGACCCGTGCTTTTGGACATCCGTCCCGGGGACCTGGTGACGTTCGGATGCCGGAGGAGCGCGGAGCGTGCCCGGGCCCTCTGCGGGCATCTGGGCGCCGGGCGGCCCGCCGACCTCGTGTTCGTCCCCGTGGACTGCGCCGGACGCATCTCGCGGGAGATGCTGATGGACGCCTTTCTCCAGGACGCCTCCGGCGTGCTCGTCCTGACCTGCCATCCCGGGAACTGCCACGCCGAGAAGGGGAACCTTCAGGCCCGTTCCCGGGTCGGGGAGGTTCGGCGCTTTCTCGAGGAGGCCGGCCTGAACCCCGAGCGGGTGCGCTTTAACACCCTGGCCGCCAACATGGGCGTGGAGTTCGGGCGCATGGTGCGGGAGTTCAAGGCGGAGCTCGATCAAAGATGATCCCCCAACCCTTTCCTTCATCGAGGTGGACATGGAAGAACCCACAGCGACGATCTCCCTGGAGGAGCTGGACCCGGACGGATTCCAGTCGCCGGACTTCCTCCAGGACGCCTGCATGACCTGCGGCTACTGCGCCTCCGCCTGTCCCGTATCGGGCGTGGACGGGTTCGACCCGCGCAAGCTGGTCCGCATGGTGAACCTGGGTCTCGAGCGGGAGGTGGTGGACGCCCGCTGGCCCTGGATCTGCACCATGTGCGGCCGCTGCGAGGCCGAGTGCCCCATGCGGATCTCCATCTCACGGCTCGTCCGGGAGGTCCGTTCCCGCAGGGACAGGGACCGGGTCCCCGGCATTCTCCACAAGGGCGTGGAGGCGGCCATGGAGACCGGCAACAACCTCCGCCTTCCCAAGGACGATTTCGTGTTCATCCTGGAGGACGTGGCCGAGGAGCTTGCCGAGGAGCCCGGGTTTTCCGGGTTCCGGGTCCCCGTGGACAAGGAGGATGCAAACCTCCTGGTCACGGTCCACAACAAGCTCGTGAACACCCAGACCGAGGATCTGGTCCACTGGTGGAAGATCTTTCACGCCGCGCAGGAGGACTGGACCGTCCCCTCGGAGAACTGGGAAGGGTGCAACTGGGGCATGTTCACGGGGGATGACGAGGCCGTTCGCCGCATGAGCGACCGCATCGCGGAGCAGATGGACCGGCTGCGGGCGAAAAACCTCCTGTGGCCCGAATGAGGCCACGCCTACCTGGGGACCCGGTTGGGTCTCGAGACATGGCATGCGGACGCACTCGAAAGGTTCGGCACGGTCACGGCCTTCGACCTCTTGATCCGGTACATTCAGGAAGGCCGAATCACCCTGGACCGATCGCGGTTCCCTGTGAGGGCCACCTACCACGACCCCTGCAACTACGGCCGAAGGTCCGAGTCCTTCTTCGGGCATGCCTTTTACGACGAGCCGAGATGGATCATGGACCGGCTCTTCGACGACTGGGTGGAGATGCAGCCGAGCCGGAACCACCAGCTCTGCTGTGGGGGCGGGGGCGGCGCCCTCCTCACCGGCTACGAGGAAGAGCGGTTGGCATACGGGAGAAGGAAGATGGAGCGCGTGCTGGCCACGGACGCAGAGCTCATCGTGGTTCCCTGCCACAGCTGCCACGGCCAGCTCGGCGGCATGATCCGCGAGATGGGCCTGAAGAACCTCCGGGTCATCTACCTCTGGGAGGCGGTGGCCGACGCCCTCGTGCTGTGAAAAAGCCGCGATAACGGGTTTCAAAAGGATCTGGACACCTCCGTATCCCTTGGCTATAAAGAAGGACCGCAGAGACCGGCGTTGCGGGGACGCGACCGAAGAATGGGCCCTCGAGCAAGGCGGGGACAACAAGACCATTTCTGGATCAATACCGAGAAGGAGATCGCCATGGAAATCCAAGTCAACCCGGCCGCACCGGACCGCCGGAAGCCCAAGCCGGCCGACGAGTCCAATCTGGGGTTCGGAGACCTGTTCACGGACCACATGTTCCTTATGAACTACGAGAAGGGGCGGGGATGGTACGATCCCCGGATCGTCCCTTACGGAAACCTGGAGTTCGACCCGGCGGCCATGGGCCTCCACTACGGGCAGGAGATCTTCGAAGGCCTCAAGGCCTACCGGGGCCGGGACGGCCGTCTCTACCTGTTTCGCGCAACGGACAACTTCAAGCGCATGAACCGTTCCGCCGCCCGCATCTGCATGCCCGACCTCGACATCCCCCTGGCCATGGAGGCGCTCCAGCGGCTCATCCTGCTGGACCGGGACTGGGTGCCGGGAAGCCCCGGCACCTCCCTCTACATCCGGCCCACAATGATCGCCACGGATCCTTTCCTGGGCGTGCGCCCCAGCCATCGATACATCTTTTACATCATCATCGGGCCGGTGGGCGCTTACTACAAGGAGGGCCTCAACCCGGTGAAGATCTACGTGGAGGACAAGTACATCCGCGCGGCCGTCGGGGGCATCGGGGAGGCCAAGACCGCGGGCAACTACGCGGCCAGCATCCTCGCAGCGGAGGAGGCCCACGCCAAGGGGTACACCCAGGTGCTCTGGCTCGACGCGGTGGAGCGGAAGTACGTGGAAGAGGTGGGGACCATGAACATCTTCTTCGTGATCAACGACGAGGTGATCACGGCCCCCCTGAACGGATCCATCCTGCCCGGCATCACCCGGGACTCCGTGATCCGGATTCCCGGCGACTGGGGTGTCAAGGTCTCTGAGCGGCCGCTCGCCATCGACGAGGTCACCGCCGCCGCGGAGGACGGAAGCCTCAAAGAGGCCTTCGGCGCCGGGACGGCCGCGGTCATCAGCCCGGTGGGGCAGCTCACCTACAAGGGCAGGGACTACTCCGTGGCCGGAGGCAGGATGGGCGACCTCAGCCAGCGGCTCTACGACGAGATCGTGGGCATCCAGTACGTCGAGAAAGAAGACCCCTATGGGTGGAGGATCCCCGTAGAAGAGTAGGTGAAAGGTTGATTCCGACCATCGAGTGGCGCGACGACTGCGTCCGCATGATCGACCAGAGGAAGCTCCCCGCCCGTGTGGACTGGTTCACCTGTCGCGGGTACCGGGACGTGATCCGTGGCATCCGGGAGATGGTGATCCGGGGCGCACCCGCCATCGGCGTGGCCGCGGGCATGGGCCTCGCCCTGGCTGGGAGGGCGATTCGCACCAAGGACCACGACACGTTCCGACGCCGCTTCATGGAGGCCGCAGACGAGATGGCCGCCGCCCGTCCCACCGCCGTGAACCTCCGATGGGCCGTGGATCGAATGCGTCGGGTGGTGGAAGCGGGTGCGGGGCGGCCCGTCGAGGAGACGCAGAAGGCTCTGCGGGAGGAGTCCGAGCGGATCCTGGTCGAGGACATCGAGATCAACCGGGCCATCGGGAGAAACGGCCTGGAGCTGGTTCCGGCCGGCGCCGTCGTCCCCACCCACTGCAACGCCGGAGCCCTCGCCACCGGGGGGTATGGGACCGCC
>JAIPEI010000071.1 GCA_021737245.1 Deltaproteobacteria bacterium
GACCGTCCTGGGTTCCTGCGTCTCCGTGATCTTGTGGGACAGGAAGCGAAAGGCCGGAGGAATCAATCACTTCCAGCTGCCCACCTGCAAACCCGCCGACAAACCCACGGCCCGATTCGGAGACGTCTCAACGGCGACGCTCATTCGGATGATGGTCGAAGACGGGTCACGGAAAAAACACCTCGAGGCGCAGATCTTCGGCGGAGCCTACAACAGCTCGGTATCGTCCCGGAACGTGGGCGGGGAAAACATCCGTACGGCCCGGCGGGTGCTGTCGAGGTATGGCATACGCATTGTTTCAGAGGACGTCGGGGGAGAGCGCGGGCGTAAAGTCATCTACGACGCCGTCCTCAACGAGGTGGCGGTCCTGAAGGTGGAGCAGCTTCGAAAAGGGGACTGGCACCCTTACCTGGATGATCGATAGCCTGCAGCACGACACCTGAACAGCTGAAATCCTTGTCGGAACGTGGCTCTACTTGTGGCCGGCCTGCCTGAGAGCCCCATCATGTGGGGCTGGGGACCCTGTGGTGAGCCAGGGTCCTTGCCCACCGCGGAGATGGGCGGAGGAGATGGTCGAGAAGGGCATGGGATTTGCAAAGTATGGTACCAGCTGATCCCGTTCGGTCGGATGATACGAGCCCAAACCGATGGAGCCGAAACCATGAACAGATCGCACGTCTTGTGGATTCCCCGGCAGGGGTCGGGGAAAGTCAGGAGCTTTCTTCTCCGGCCCGGCTACCTTCGGGTCCTCCTGACCGTCGTCCTCCTGTGCCTCGCCTCCATCCCGGTTCTGGAGAGCGGCGTCCTCTCCCTGGCTGAAAGGATCATGGAGCTGGAGGAAGCCCGTGGAAATCTCCAGGAGGAGATCGCCAGGCTGGAGTATGTCAAAGGTGAGCTCGCCCGCATCACGGAGAAGGAGCAGAGGCTGAAGGACTACTTCGGCATGGCCCGTTTCCGGTCGCTCGAGCAGGTGGTGGGCGGAGGACCCGATCAGACGGCCTCAGTCGTGGCGAAGGCACTCAGCGCGTCCGCTCCCGCCGCTTTACCTGAGCGGCTGGAGAACCTGGCAGGAAACCTCGAGGCGTTGGGGGAGCTGATGATCCGCCAGGCGGCGGCCTGGGACGAAACCCCGAGCATTTTTCCCGTGGACCTGAAGGATCCCGTCATCTCATCGGGGTTCGGGTGGAGGAAAAGCCCTTTCACAAACAAGCGGGAGTTCCATGCCGGCATCGACATCATCGGCCGCACCGGTACGCGGGTGGTGGCCCCTGCGGCCGGGTCGGTGATCAATCGCGGACATGACCGGTGGCTCGGAAATTACGTCGTCCTGCAGCACGCAGGCGATCTGAAGACCATATACGGTCATCTCCACGAGGCCTCGGTTGAAAAGGGCGCCCGGGTAAAACGTGGCGACGTCATCGGATTGGTGGGAAACACCGGTCTTTCCACGAGCAGTCATCTTCATTACTCCGTTGTGGAGGGGAGCCGGGCCGTGAACCCCATGCAGTACATCCTGGATGTGTCCGCCTGATTCGAGTTCCCTGAACGATTGGAGGAGATAGGATGCGGGATTCCGCAGGTATCGGGCGCGTGTTCGTTCGAGTCCTGCTGATCCTTGCACTCATTCCGGTGTGGGCGGTCTGCGCCTCGGCCGGGGCTCCCGAGCTGGACGAGGCGGCGGTTTTCTGCACGTATTACTCCCTGAGCGGGGAGCAACCGGAAGATCGGGACATCGAGGATTTCTGCTGGAACATCGGGAAACCCACGTTCTCAGCCTTCAAACCGGCGGAAATGTTCTCCCGCAGGGGGCTTCGGGAGGCACGACGTTCTCTTCGCGACCTCATGCAGGGCATCGGGCCGGAGACCGTTTTCCGGTGGGGCGCGGAAGAAATGGTCGTCGAAGGGAGCGGAGGCGGATTTTCCTTTCGCCCGGGCGTAAGCCGGAAGGACCTTCCCCATGCCACCTCCTTCATTCAGGCCGAGATTTCCCCCGGGGGATGGAAACGGCTCCAGCGCGCCCTGAAACGGCTTCCAGCGTCTCCCGGATTGAAAGAGACGCCGGGCCTCGGGATTCTTCTGCAGCCCCGGCAGGTGGAAGACCGGATGGAAAGACGAAACATCGCGTTCGAGGAGGTCAGAATCCCCATCCGTACCGTGGTGTTCCAGCCGGTGGCCGTCGAGACCCGAAAGGGGACAGGACGCGCGACGATTTCCATATCACCGTAACAACCGCAGGAAGAATGGATGTCGCAGCTTCGGGACACGTCAAAATGATGACGTGACGGGAGGCGCGTGTCCGGATCGAGCGGCTTCGGGCAGGCCGCGTAAGCAGTCTGGGTCATTGGAACATAGCGGCATCATCGTGTGGTACAACTTTTGCTTCGATTTTGAAAAGAGGTCCAAAGCGCGCCCGGAGCGGCGCGCCTTGTAGATGAGGAGGACGGGTATGCAGAATGCGGTCATGGGAAGCCTGGACGGAGACCTCGAGAACGTCGCTTTCGACGTGACGCAGGTGAAGCGGATCCTGAACCGGTCCGGGGCCAACATTGTCAACTCGGACAACGGCACGATTTTCCTCGAGCTCGATGGAGACGTCTACCCCGTGGCGCGTGGAACGGAGCGGACCGTGAAGCCTTTCTTCATTGTCCTGGATTCCTCCGAGGCGTTCAATGTGTCCGACTATCGCATGCTTTTTGATGTCCGCGATCTTCCCAATGCCCTGGCCATGGGGAAGGACATCACGGGAAAAGAGCATCTGTGCCGGCGGCACGGCCCTTTGACCAAAGAGACCACACCCGGGGCGCTGAATCATATCCGCCTCGAGAGAATCGAGGAAAGGCTCGAAGCAAAGGACCTGTCTCAGGAGGAGCTGGATGAGGTCAAAAACATGGTCAAAAACCTGCGCAACGGCCATTTCTTCGAGGCGCTGACCAGCGAGTTTTCCAGCAAGATCAAGGCGATCGCCCTGGAGCTGATCGACTTCAGAAAGGATATCAAGAAACGGATCGAGCCCGGCATCGTGGAGATCGCCGCAAAGGACATCCCGGAGGCCAGCAACCAGCTGGAAGGGATCAATGAGACGCTCGAGCAGAGCACCATGAAGATCATGGATATCAACGATGAGCAGATGGACCTGGCCAACAGCCAGATGGAGCGGCTCCAGAACCTGCTTGCCGGAGACGGCGGCGACGCGAGGGGGACGGCGTGGGAACGGGGCAAGTCGCTCCTGGAGGAGATGGAAAACCTGGTGCCGGACATGCCCGGCGAAGCCCGCCAGGTGATGGAGTTCGTTCTGCCGGGCATGGAGACCGGCCGGGAGCTCATGGGCGGGCGGGGTGAGGCGGCTTCCGCCCGAGAGGCGCTCTCCGAGCCCTTGGAGACGGTCCGCGATCTCTGCCGGGATGTGGGTGCCGGCGATGCATCGATCCAGCGTCTGGGTTCGCTGCTCGAAGAGCTCGAGCAGGTGCTGGACGCATGCGACGGGGCGGAGGAAACCGGCGGGGGTGAACCGGCGGAGCTGCGGAAGGCCCTGGCGGATCAGATCGATATCTTGCGGTCCATCGGCGCGCTTTCTTTGAAGATGATGGAGCCGCTCAGCTTTCAGGACCTCGTGGGACAGAGGATTCAGCGCATTGTCCGGCTCGTGAAGTCCATGGAGTTGAGGATCGAGGACCTCATCATCTCGTTCGGAATCAAGATCCAGAGGCATAAGGAGGACCCGTCTCGGACATACGAGGATCTCGCTCGGGAGGTCGAGCATTACAAGAGCGAGCTCATGGGACCGCAGACCCAGGGAGAGGGGCTCGATCAGGAAGGCATCGATGACCTCCTGGCGAGTCTGTAGTCAGACGAACACGCAGCTTCGGCGGCGTGGTCATTCCACGCGATAGGCAAAGAGCCAAAGGAGGATGGACGGATGGCCATCGACACATCAATGAAGGTCCTTGTGGTGGATGACTTCGCCACCATGCGGCGGATCGTCAAGGGCGTGCTGAAACAGCTCGGTTTCAGCAACATCGTGGAGGCCGAAGACGGGACCACGGCCCTGGACGCCCTGAAAATGGAAAAGGTCGGACTGATTGTCTCCGACTGGAACATGCCCAAGATGACGGGGCTTGATCTGCTCAAGGCCGTGAGATCCGATGAGAGCCTCAAGGAGACGCCGTTCATCATGGTGACCGCCGAGGGGCAGAAGGAAAACGTCATCGAGGCCGTCAAAGCCGGGGTCAACAACTACATTGTAAAGCCCTTTACGCCCGAGACCTTCAGCGAAAAGCTCGAGAAGGTCTTCGGTTGATCTTGCGGGAGAGTGAGGACATGTCGGAGCGGATCGAGCAGATCGGAGAACGTCTGGAGGGTATCGCCCTGGAGGTCGTGACCCTGGAAGCGGGGGACATCCCTGCGCTGGGCAACCTCATGAACGCTCTCGAAGCCCTGGGTGCGGACGCAGAAGGCCTGGACGATCCCCGCTTTCTTCAGGTCGCCGGAGCGGTGAAAGGCTACCTGGAGAAACTGATCCTGGCGGATGCCACGGACCTGGAGCCCCTCGAGGAAGGCGTCACCGCTCTCCAGGCGTTTCAGCGGGACCTGGCCAATGGAGAGACGCCTCAGCCGGACGTGAGCGGCGTGCTCCAGAAGCTCGGCAAGGCGGGAACAGGTCCGCAAACCGGGGCGGAGGATGCGGGGGCCGAGACCTCCGCATCCGAACAGGACGCGGCCGAGAGCTCCGAAGAACCGGTAGAACCACTCCCCTCCGCCGCCGACCTCTCCGAGGAGGATCGGCAGATCCTCCAGGACTTCGTGGGGGAGTCCAAGGAGAATCTGGAGGCCATCGAGGTCCACCTGGTCAACCTGGAACAGGAGCCGGAAGACCTGGAGACCGTCAACTCGATATTCCGCCCCTTTCACACGATCAAAGGCGTGAGCGGATTCCTCAACCTCAAGGACGTCAACAAGCTGTCTCACAGCGCGGAAAACCTGCTGGACAAGGCTCGAAACGGAGACCTCAAAGTGGGCGAGGGAATCATCGACCTCGTGCTCGAGTCCGTAGACACCCTGAAAAGGATGATCGACGAGGTGCAGGAGGGCCTGGACGAAAACGGCCTCCTGACCTCCACGGTGGACATCGCTCCTCTCGTTCGAAAGATCGACATGGTGAGCGAGGAGCAGGAGAAGTGGGGCGACAGCCGGGTGGGGGAGATTCTGCTGCGAAAGGGCGCCATCACCCGGGAGGATTTGGACGGGGGCCTCGAGAGGCAGAAGATCCAGCCCGGCCGAAAGCTGGGTGAGATCCTCCTCGAGGAGAAGAAGACCGAGTCCAAGGAGGTCATTTCGGCGCTTCGGGATCAGAGGCGCTACAGCAAGGGCCACGTCGATTTGCAGGTGAAGGTGGACACGGTCAAGCTGGACAACATGGTGGACTTGACCGGCGAGCTTGTCATTGCACAGTCCATGCTGCGGCAGAACCCCTACATCACCGGCAGCAACGATCAGAAGCTCTATCACAACCTGGGGCAGCTGAACCAGATCACCTCGGGACTCCAGCGGATCGCCATGTCCATGCGAATGGTTCCCATCAAGAGCACGTTTCAGAAGATGGTGCGCCTGGTTCGTGACCTCGCGAAAAACTCCGGAAAAGAGGTGGCCCTGGAGATGTCCGGAGAAGACACAGAGATCGACCGGAACGTGGTCGATGAGCTGTACGAACCCATGGTTCACATGATCCGGAACGCCGTGGACCACGGGCTGGAATCCCCGGATGAGCGCGAGGCCGCCGGCAAGCATCGTCGCGGTACGGTCTTGCTGCGCGCTTTCCATCGCGGCGGGAACATCGTAATCGAGATCGAGGACGACGGGAGAGGGTTGAACCGCGAGGCCATCCTCGAGAAGGCGATCTCCCGCGGGTTGATCCCGGAGGACCACAAGCTCACGGATGTAGAGATCTGCAACCTGATCTTTCACCCGGGCTTCTCCACGGCCGAGAAGATCACCGACATTTCGGGCCGCGGCGTGGGCATGGACGTGGTGAAAAAGGCGATCGAAAAGCTCCGGGGACGCGTGGAGATCAACACGAGGCCTGGCCGGGGTTCCGCTTTCGTGATCAATCTGCCTCTGACGCTGGCCATCATCGAAGGGATGCTGGTACGCGTCGGAAAGCAACGTTACATCATTCCGGCTCTGGCCATTCTGGAGTCGTTCCGTCCGTCGAGGGAGCAGTACTCCACCGTGGAGGGGAAGGGGGAATTGATCCAGACCCGGGGCAGCCTGGTGCCCCTTGTGCGCCTGCACACGATTTTCGGCGTGGAGAGCGACTTCGAGCAGCCCTGGGAAGGGCTGGTGGTGGCCGTTGAGCACGAGGACAGGAAAATGTGCCTCCTGCTGGATGAGCTCCTCGGCAAGGAGGAGGTCGTGATCAAGAGCCTCGGGGGCGGGCTCAGAAACATCAAGGGAATCGCAGGAGGAGCCATTCTCGGAGACGGTCGTGTGGGGCTCATCCTCGACATGTCGGGCATCTTCGACGTGGCACAGGGGAACGGCCGCCCGTCCCACTGAGCCCTGCCGTCCAGCTTCTGAAAACAACCTCAGACCCGTATGGGGCCGCTGCAAGAGAATGGAACGGATACCGTGAAAATCACTGTGGGCGTGGCCGACATGAAGGTGAGCAACGATCCCGAAGCCATCCTCGTCACCTACTCCCTCGGTTCGTGCATCGGCATCGCCGTGTACGATCCGGCGGTTCAGGTCGCGGGCATTCTGCATTTCATGCTTCCGGATTCCTCCCTGGATCCGGTCAAGGCCAAGTCAAGACCTTACATGTTCGCCGACACGGGCATCCCGCCGCTGTTCAAGGAGGCCTACAAGCTGGGGGCGAAGAAGCAGCGCATGAGGATCATCGTCGCCGGAGGTGCACAGGTTCTGGACCAGCAAGGGTTCTTCAACATCGGGAAAAGAAATCACATGGCCGTGCGGAAGATCTTTTGGAAGAACAGAGCCATGGTGAGCCATGAGGATGTGGGCGGAAACGTGAATCGAACCGTCAAGCTGGCCGTGAAGGACGGATCCTGCCGGCTGAAGGTGTCCGGCAGGGGGGAGCTCCTGGTATGAAAAAGGACATCCGCGAAATCGTTGCCCGGATCGACACCCTGAAACCCATCCCTCAGGTGGCCAACAAGGTCATGGTCGTCTCCGAAAATCCGCAGAGCTCCATGAGTATGCTCTCCGAGATCATCCAGTACGATCAGGCCTTGACCGCCAATCTGCTCAAAGCGGCGAACTCAGCCTACTTCGGGTTGAGCCGGAAGGTCGACTCCCTGCACCAGGCGATCGTCTACCTGGGCATGGACAAGGTGGTGGACCTCGTGGTGCTGGGGGCGAGCAGCGAGAACTACTCCCAGGCCCAGGAAGGTTACGACCTGGCCGGCGGCGAGCTCTGGCGCAGCTCCGTGTCCTCGGCCCTGATTGCCAGGGATCTGGCCGAAAAAACGGAGATCGACGATACTCACGCTGTGTTCACGGCGGCCCTCGTCAAGGACATCGGCAAGGTGGTGCTGAGCCAATACGTGGCCGAGTCGTTCGAAAAAATCAACCTCCTCGTTTCCAAGCACGGATTCAGCTTTCGAGAGGCCGAAAAGGGGGTCCTGGGGATCGACCACGCCGAGCTGGGGGGCATGATCGCGGAAAGGTGGAGGTTCAGCGGGAAGATGATCGACATCATCCAGCACCACCACCTCCCCATGGAGGCCCGCTTCGAAACCGAGGCCGCCGTCGTCTACCTCGCCGACACCCTGTGCATGACCATGGGGATCGGCGTTGGCTCTGACGGATTGGCCTACCGGTTCCAGAAAAATGTCCTGGAGAAGATGGGGTTCAGCGATCGGGACTTCCAGGAGGTGATCGCGGGGTTCGGGGAGCAGATCTCCCATGTGGAGGATCTTATCAATGCAACCTGATCATCACCGGCGAAGAAGAAACACGAGGAGAGGTTGAAGACATGGCCTATAACATTCTGATCGTGGACGATTCTCCTCCCATGAGGGCGGTCATCAAGAAGACCGTCAAGGTGTCCGGTTTCAACGTGGGACAGGTCTTCGAGGCCTCCAACGGCAAGGAGGCGCTGGATCTCCTGCGGCGGGAGTGGATGGACCTGGTGGTTTCAGACCACAACATGCCGGAGATGAACGGGCTCGAGATGCTCGAGGAGATGAGAAAGGACGAGCTGCTTCGCTCCGTGCCCGTGGTCATGGTCACGACCGAGGGGAGCCGAGAGCGGATCGAGATGTTTCGCAGCATGGGCATAGCCGACTACATCAAAAAACCGTTCACGCCTGAAGAGATCCGTTCCAAACTGAATCGTATCATGGGAGAGAGTGAAAATGGACCGGGAGCTGTTGAAGAAGACGATGAGGAACTCGATTTCTGAGGTCCTGGAGAAAATGTTTTTTCTGCCCCTGGACTTCTCCGAGGCCGGAACCCCGGGCGAGCTCTGGGAGGATCCCGCAGCCGCCGATCTGATGGCCGTTCGATTGTCCTTCGCCGGACCGTTTTCCGGGTCCCTGGTGTTTCTGATCCCCCGGAAGCTGGGCGTGGACCTGACCGCAGATTTCATGGGCGTCGAAAAGGACGCCGTTCCCCCGGAACACGTGGAGCAGACCGTTGAGGAGATCCTGAACATGATCGCCGGGAGCACGTTCAGCATCCTGGACGACCAGGCGGTCTACGAGCTCGGCATTCCGGAGTCCACGTCCGCCCAACAGGCCCTCGCGGCGACCTCATCCCCGCGTGGAGCGGTGTTCCAGGGAGTGGACACCCTGGATAGCCGGATCGCCCTGGCACTGGTGGGGGCATGATCCCCGGGCGGGCATCGGGCTGAGCGTTCGGTCGCAAGCGCCTGCAACCCGCGGCTGATGAAGACAAGCACTGGAGGCGAGTCAATCCTCATGAAAAAGAGCATCAGCGTGCTGGTGGTGGACGATTCGGCCATCGTGCGAAAGGTCCTGTCGGAAGAGCTTTCCCGGGTGCGCGGGATCGACGTGGTGGGGACGGCGCCCGATCCTTATGTCGCGAGGGACAAGATCGTCCGCCTCAAGCCCGACGTGATCACCCTGGACATTGAGATGCCCAGGATGGACGGGCTGACCTTCCTGAAAAAGCTCATGAAGTACTATCCGCTTCCTGTCATCATCGTGAGCTCGCTCACGAAAAAAGGCGGCAAGCTGGCCATGGAAGCCCTTTCCCTGGGAGCCCTGGAGGTGATCAGCAAACCGTCGGCCTCCTACTCCGTGGGGGACATGAGCGTCCAGCTCGCAGACAAGATTCGGGCCGTCGCCAACGTGGACATGAAGGAGAAGGTCGTGATCCGGCCGGATCAGGCGCCTTCCCCGGAAAATACCGAAACCGTCAAGGCCCTCTCCGCCACGACGAACAAGATCTTCGCCATCGGCGCCTCCACGGGAGGGACCGAGGCGATCAAATCGGTTCTTCTGGGGATGCCTCCCAACTCACCGGGCATCATCGTGGTCCAGCACATGCCGGCCAAGTTCACCACCTCCTTCGCCGAACGCCTCGACTCGCTGTGCGCCATCCGCGTAAAGGAGGCCGAGGACGGGGACTCCGTCGTGAACGGACAGGCGCTCATCGCACCGGGCAACTATCACATGCTGCTGAGGAGGAGCGGGGCCCGCTACTACGTTCAGATCAAGAACGGCCCCATGGTCCATCATCAGCGGCCGTCCGTGGACGTCCTGTTCAAGTCCGTGGCGGACTATGCCGGAGCCAACGCCGTGGGCATCATCCTCACCGGCATGGGGGCGGACGGCGCGGACGGGCTTCTCCAGATGCGCCTGGCCGGAGCCCGCACCATCGCGCAGGACGAGCGGACCTGTGTCGTGTTCGGCATGCCCAAGGAGGCCATCAAGCGGGAGGCCGCGGAAATGGTCGTGGGGCTTCCCGATGTGTCCGGAGCCGCCCTGCGCATGATTGACGGCTTCGCAAAAACCCGCTCAGCCGCCGCTGGCGACGATTTAACCTGTTGAAATAACAAGAGAAAATTTCTTGCTTAGAGGCTTTTTGCGGCGGCATCATGATTGAGGCCTGGAAGCCGTCTCGGTTCGGCACCGGTTTCCCCCAGGCGGCAGAATCTTCCCCGGCCGCACTGCGGATCGGAGCTTTCAAGCCGCGATCATCCCCCTTCTCAGGGATGTCGACGGCAAACCCGTGACGCCACTTCAAAGAAACCTAAGTGTAATCGAATAGATACAAGGCGAAAGGCCGGAAGATCCGTTCAGTGGCCGCATAGGCGGACCCGTGGCAGCCATTTTGCATAACCGGAACGCATGACGACGCTGATGAAAAACAAAGCCGCCAAGGAGATCCGAAAATGAAGATAACCGACATGCAGCACGGCCAGGTTCCGGGCTCAGTCACGGGGAAAAGCACCCAGCGGAGCGGAGAGGTCCGTTTTCAGGAGATCATGGAGCAGGTGGCGCGGAAGGAGCACGCCGGAGGTCCCGGTATCCCGGGCGCGGCCGGCGCTCCCGTTCCCGATGGGGTGCAGATCGTTACAGGTCCGGAGAAGGTGCAGGGAGCGGGTTCCGGGGGGCCGAAGGAGATGCTTCTGGCGGAAATCAGCGAAACACTGGACTTGATCGATCACTATGCGACCGGACTCGGCAACAAGGCCCTGTCCCCGGCGGAGATGAAGCCGCTGGTCGAGCATTTGGAGGGGCGGCTCGAAGGCCTTCGGCACATGGAGACGGATGAAGAGCTTCCGGAAACCCTTCGAAGCGTGGTTTCCGACCTCGTGATCACCATCGGGACGGAAGTGGCCAAGTTCGGCCGAGGGGACTACGAATAGGGGAGGAAGCGCACCGTCCCATCCAGAGACCTTAAGCCGTGCTTTTCAGAAAAAGGCGGATTCGGGTTTCGTCCGCCGCCTCCTCCACCTCGGGCGACAGGCCGGCACGTGAAAGCATCCGAACGGCGTGGGCGGCCGTCATCTGCTCCGCCGAGATGCTTTGCGGTCCGTCCTCAGGGATCGAGCGCCGCAGCTTCTCGATCAGCTCCGGGGACAAAGATCCTTTCCCCGCGGTGATCTCGAGCAGAATGCCTGACTCCCCGGCCGCGGTCTTCAGCCCGAACGATGTCATCTCCCGCCTCTCCATCTCTTCCACCACCGCCTTCAGAATGCTCCGCAGCCCTTCGGGCACACTGTCAGGCAAGCCTTTGAGCGCGGGAAGCTCCTCCTCCAGCCGGAGGTTTTTCTCGACGTGGTGTTTGAAGTAGAGGCTGCCCTGAAGAAAGATCATTTCCTGATCGAGGAAGTCTCCCAGGGAAAGGTAAGCCTGCTCCGCATCCGGCGTGACCCTGGAGGCGGCGATCCGGATCAGTCGGTTGATCTGCTGTAGGGCCGCGAATTAGACCGATCAGAACTCCTGCCGATTTTTCAGAATCGCTTGACAGATAGGGATGGGGTTTCGGATTAATTGGGCTGGTTGGTCAGAGGCCCTCATCCGAAAAAGAATGGGCGGAGAGTGT
>JAIPEI010000072.1 GCA_021737245.1 Deltaproteobacteria bacterium
TTCGCCCTTGTCAAGGATCGCGGCGATCCACTATAAAAAGAGAGTACCAATTATTCGCATTCGCCCGGGAGGCCGGTTCCATGTCCAAATCCGCTGTCCACTACCGACGAGAAGATCAGACGGGCATCATCACCTTCAACCGGCCGGAGCGGCTGAATGCCATCAACGCACCCTTCCTGAGGGCGTTCATGTCGTGCCTCGACGAGGCGCGCACGGACACGGTCGCCCGCGTCGTCATCCTGACCGGCGAGGGGAGGTCCTTCTGCGCGGGGGAGGATTTGAAGGAGACGGGGGAGGGGAAGGACTTGGCCACATGGATGGAGGAGGTGGACCGGCTCCAGGAAATCCAGCGGTTGGTCCTGAAGCTGGGAAAGCCCCTCATCGCGGCTGTTCCCGGCTACGCCCTGGGCGGGGGGTGCGAGTTCGCCATGAGCTGCGACATCCGGATCGCCGCCGATGACGCCGTGTTCGGTTTTCCCGAGACCAGCGTGGGCCTGACGGTCACCACGGCGGGAACCAAGCTGCTGACCCGGCTCGTGGGACTGGGCAAGGCCAAGGAGCTCGTCTTCACCGGCGCATTCGTCGACGCAGAGACCGCAGAGCGGATCGGGCTCGCCAACCGGGTCGTTCCGAGGGAGCGCCTCATGGAGGAGGCCCTGGCCATGGCGCGAATCATCGAGGAGCGATCTCCACTGGCTCTCAAGCTCTCCAGGATCGCCATCGATCAGGGGCTGGACGCCACCTTCGAGCAGACCCTGGAGCTGGAGGCCGCCCACCTGATGATCTGCATCCAGTCCCGGAACCAGGCGGACTACGTCCGGCGCAAGCTGGAGAAGATGGGCGAAGGCTGAGGGACCGGGCAGGAGGACCATGCGGGACCTTTCCATGTTCAACGCGGAGATGGAGGCCCTCTCCCCGGCCGACCAGGATCGAGTGGAGCGGGAGAGGCTGCCCCGGCAGCTGGAGCACGTGTTCGCCCGCAGCCGCATGGTCCGGGACAAGCTGTCCGCCGCAGGCCTGGACCCGGATCCCTCCCGATTCGGCGACCCGGACCGGCTCGCCGAGCTCCCCTTTATCACCAAGACCGATCTCCGCGCCTCCCAGGAGCGGGAGCCTCCCTTCGGGGACTTCCTGGCCGTTTCCCCTGAGGCCGTGCAGCGCGTGCACCGGACCTCGGGGACCACGGGACGGTTCGTGTACACGGCCCTCACCCGGAACGACCTGGCGGTCACCCACGACTGCGGGGCGCGGGCCTTCTGGTCGGCCGGGCTCCGGCCGCATCACCGGGTGATCCACTGCCTCAACTACTGCCTCTGGATGGGAGGGTACACGGACCACGCCAATCTGGAGAACACCGGCGCCACGGTCTTCCCCTACGGCGTGGGCAACTCGCGGCAGCTCGTCCGGGTCATTCGGGAGGCGGGCATCGACACCATCTCCTCCACCCCGTCCTACCCGAACGTCCTGGAAGGCGTGGTCCGGGAGGAACTGGACATCGAGCCCCGCGACCTGGGGCTTCGGCTCGGGCTGTTCGGAGGGGAGCCGGGTCTCGACGATCCCAACGTGCGGCAACGGATCGAAGCCACCTGGGGGCTGACCGTTCGGAACGCAAACTACGGCGTCTCGGACCTCCTCTGCAACTTCGCAGCCCAGTGCGAGGAGAACCCCGACCTCCACTTCCTGGGTCAGGGGGCGCTGCTGGCCCGGCTGATCGAGCCCCACGAGGAGGGCGATGTCCCCGTGAGGGAGGGGGCCGTCGGCGAGATGGTGCTGACCCACCTTCAGAAGGAGGCCCAGCCCCTGGTCCGGTACCGGACGTCGGACATCCTCGAGATCACCGGAACGGGTCCCTGCCGTTGCGGCCGCACCGGCTTCAGGTTCCGCGTCGTCGGGCGGTCGGATGACATGCTTCACGTCCGGGGCATCAACGTTTTCCCCGGCGGCATCGCCCGGGTGCTGGAGCCCCTTTTGCCGGAGGTGACGGGCGAGTTCCAGATCGTCGTGAACCACCCTTCCCCCTACACCCAACTGGACGTGGCCGTGGAGCAGGGCCCGGCCGCCGCGCCGGAGGACGCGGCGGCTCTTGCAAGGCGCGTGGAGGCCGGGGTCAAGGACGCACTGGGCATCACCGTGCGTGTGGACCTGGTCCCTGCCGGCTCCATTCAACGGACGGACACGGGCAAGGTGCGGCGCGTCCTCAAAACCTACTGAGCGGGAAAGCGGAAAAAAGGCGATTGCCATGGGGTGGAAGATCACATCGAAGATTGAGGAGATCCTGGCCCGGGGCGGCTCAGGGGAGGGGATCGACCGGGACCAGGCATGGTCCCTGATGCGGGTGCCCCTCCAGTCCCGGGACGGCTACGCGCTCATGGAAACGGCGAACCGATTGTCCCGGGAGCGGTTTCATAACAAAGGAGAGAACCATTTCCACATCGGGGTGAACGTGGAGCCGTGCCCGTTCGACTGCCGCTTCTGCTCCCTGACCGCCGGGGCCGGCATCTTCACGGAGAGGATCCGCTTCTCCGAGGCCGAGATCCTGGGATGGGCCCGGGAGGCGGAGATGGCCGGGGCCGACGGGCTGAACATCATGACCACGGGGACCTTTTCCTTCGAGCGTCTGCTGGAGATCGGCCGGCTGCTGTCGAGGGAGGTCTCCACGCCCCTGGTGGCGAACACGCGGGACTTGACCCACAAGGAGGCGGAGCGGCTCCTGGAGGCCGGATTTGCCGGCGCCTACCACGCCGTGCGCTTGGGGGAGGGGCGCGACACGCCCTTCCGGGTGAAGCGCCGCATCCGCACCATCCGGGTGCTCAGGGACGTAGGGCTTCTCTGGATGAACTGCGTGGAGCCGGTGGGGCCGGAGCACGGGATCGACGAGATCATCGACCGCATGTTCCTGGCCCGGGAGCACGGGGCCGTGTACAGCGGGATCATGCGCCGGATCAACTTTCCCGGCTCCCCCATGACGGGCTTCGGCATGATCTCGGAGCTCGAGATGGCCCACATGGTCGCCGTGAGCCGCCTCGTCATGGGGGACGTGTGCCGGGCCCACTGCACCCACGAGCCCCACGCCGCATCGCTTCTGGCCGGCGCCAACCTCTTTTTCCCGGAGGTGGGGGCCAGCCCGCGGGACGGAGGGGCGGACACCGGAAAGGGCCGGGGCCGGCCCATCCAGGACTGCCGGCGGCTCCACCGGGAGATGGGCTGGAACCCGGATCGGCCGTCGAATGTTCTCGGGGTCCCGCGGGTCCGGGACGGACGGGCGCCTTTGACGGCGCTGTAAAGGGGATCCTGATGAGACCATGCATTGCCCGGCTGATGACTGCGTGGGCCGCCCTCTTCGTCCTTCTCGCGCCGGCCGGGTCGGGCGGCGCCGAGACGATCTCCGTGGGAACCTGGAAGACCGCCCAGACCATCCAACCCTTTTTCTACCAGCAGTTCCTGCCCGCGTCCCGAAAGGTGGAGGTGTTCCCCTTCACCAACCCTGCGGACCAGAAGGCCGCACTCCTTGCCCGAAGCCTGGACATGTGCGGCACGACCCTGGCGCACGCCATCCAGTCGGCGAGCCTGGGGCAGCCCGTGGTCGTGGTCGCCGCCCTGTGCAACAAGTGCTCGGCCCTGGTGGTGCGTAAGGACGGGCCGATCCAAGAGGTGGAGGATCTGGCGGGGCGGAAGATCGGGTACGTTCCGGGGACCATGCATGAGATCCTTCTGCGGGAGACCCTGGTCAAGCACGGGCTCTCGCCCGAGCGGGACGTGAGGCTGACCCGGGTGGACTTCTTCGACATGGGCATGGCCCTGGCCCGGGGCGGCATCGACGCCTTCCTCTCGGGGGAGCCCTTTCCAGCCCTGGCCGTTCACAAGGGATACGGGCGCATCCTCTCCTATCCCTACTACGGCGACGCCGTCGGCACCGTCAACGCGGGCATGCTCATGCGCAGGGAGACGGTGGAGAAGCGGCGCGCCCGGGTCCTCGAGCTCGTCAGGGCCCACGCGACGGCCACCCGGTATCTGAAGGGCCGGCCCGGGGAGTGGCTGGAGCGGGCGGCCGGCTTCGGAACGTCCCGGGAGGTGCTCCGCGAGGCGGCCTCCAACATGGAGCTCGCCTGGGAGATGGACGAAGCGTTCGTGCAAAGGGTCAAGGCCCTGGGAGAGCGGATGGAGGCCCTGGGCGTGATCGAACGGCAGCCGGACTACCAGCGGCTCATTGATCTGCGTTTCGTCAGGCGGGTGCTGGAGGCCGAGCAGTGACGGGGGATATGAGACCGCGACGCGGGGTGGCGTCCACCCTGTTTCCCTGGCTGATCCCGGCCCTGGCCCTGCTGGCCTGGGTCCTGGCCGGCCGGCTGGAGCTGATCCCGGCCTATCTGTTCCCGCCCCCCGGGGACGTGGGGCAGGCAGCCCTGAGGTACGTGTTCGGCAGCCCGGGGGAGACGCCCTACGCCGGCCGGTTCCTGCAGGACGCCGGCGCCAGCCTCCTCCGCGTGGGGTGCGGGTTCTTCCTGGCCGTAGCCTTCGGTATCCCCCTGGGCGTGCTCTCCGGGCGTCTGGCGCCGGTCCAGGGCCTGCTGGGAGCCACGGTCAACGGACTTCGGGCGGTTCCGGGGATCAGCTGGCTGCCGCTTGCCATGGTGTGGTTCGGGATCGGCATGGGAACCACTGTGTTCCTGGTCGCCCTGGCCGCCTTTTTTCCCGTCTACCTGAACGCGGCGGCCGGGGCCCGCGGGGTCGATCCCCTTCTGCTCCAGGCCGGGGCCATGATGGGCGTACGCCGGTTTCGCGGGACCTTCGCCATTCTCCTGCCGGCGGCCATGCCGCACATCATGACGGGCCTCAGGCTCGGGCTGGGGCTCTCCTGGGCCTACCTGGTCCTGGGCGAGCTCACCGGCGTCCCCGACGGCCTGGGGGCCGTCATCATGGACGCACGCATGCAGGGCCGTATCGACATCATCGTGGTGGGCATGATCCTGATCGCGGTGATGGGGCGCGGCAGCGACCTCCTGCTCACGTCCTCCCTGCGCCTCTGCTTCAAGAGCGCCCGGAGACTGTCGTGAGGCCGCGGCTGCGCGCCGTGGGAATGCCCTCTCCAGGGAGGGCCGAGCCGCTCCTGGTGGTTCGGGACCTGCGCAAGATGTTTCCTGTGGCCGGCCGCTTCGTCACGGTCCTCGACGGGTTGCGCTTCCATGCGAAGGAGGGGGAGCTGATCTGCATCCTGGGGCGGAGCGGGTGCGGCAAGTCCACCCTGCTCAAGATTCTGGCCGGGTTCCTGGCGCCCAGCGCCGGGCAGGTGCTCCTCGAGGGACGTCCCGTGGATGGTCCCTCTCCGGAGCGGTGTGTGGTCTTCCAGGAGGACGCCCTGTTCACGTGGCTCACCGTGGGCGAGAACATCGGCTTCGGACTGCGGGTGAAGGGCCTGGATCGTACCTCGCGGGAGCGTGCCGTGGAACGCTACCTCTCCCTCATCGGGTTGACCGAGTTCAGGGACTATCTGCCGCAGGCGATCTCCGGCGGAATGAAGCAGCGGGTCTCCCTGGCACGGGTGCTCATCCTCGAGCCGCGCGTGCTCCTCATGGACGAGCCGTTCGCATCGCTGGACGCCCAGACCCGGGAGGAGATGCAGTCCCTGCTGTTGTCGCTTCGCCGCCGGCTTTCACAGACCATCCTTTTCGTCACCCATGACGTGAACGAGGCCGCCACCCTGGCCGACCGGATTCTTCTCATGGGCAAGGAACCGGGTTGGATTCGGAAGGACATTGCCGTCACCCTCCCGAGGCCGCGGGCACGGGAGGACCCGGCTTACATCGATCTGTGCAGCCGGCTTCACCGGCTGGTCAGGGACTGAGCCCGGTCGACGAATCGCTGAATCGGCCCCTGTCGCGGGGCCGGGAAGGAGCAGGTCATGGAGGGGTACGTCAAGGTGGCCACGCTGGACAACGAGATCGAGGCCCTGCTGCTCGAATCGGTGCTCGAGGAACGCGGAACCCCTTACGCGCTCCGCAGCTACCACGACACCGCGTACGACGGTCTGTTCCAGGCCCAGAAAGGCTGGGGCGTGGTGACCGCACCGCAGGAGCACCGGGATGAGATCCTCGAGATCCTCGACGATCTTCGAAAGAGCCGGGACGCGAGGGAAGGGACCCCGGATTGATCCGGATCCCTCCGGGAGCCGGGCCTCCCAGCCCGGCGGTTTGATCATGACTTCTCAGCCAACCTTGCCGCAAGCGCCTTTCTCAGGTGGTCCTCCCGGATCTCGCGGGTGGAGATGCCGGCGTCCGAGAAGACGTATCCCGGTCCCCGGTGCTTGATCTCGCCCTTGAGCAGGATCTCGTCCACGTTCCGCCCGACCAGCCACTCGGCGACGCAAATCCCTTTTCCCCTTTCCATCCGGGTGCAGGGATTCTCCTCGATCTCCTCGCTCTCCACGCTCCGGTCGGACAGCCGAACCACGACCAGGGCGAAGTAGGGGGCTTCGCCGAAATGCTCGCTGAGGTCCCCCGAGCGGTTCGCCAGGGGCACGGCAATGTGCACGTGGGTGCGCCTTTGGGGCTCGTAGTGCAGGGAAATCCGTTCCACCCGGGGAACGTGCTCACGCACCTGCTGTTCAATGTGCCGGCCGATCCTGTGGGCCTTCTGGAGGTCGTCGGTGCGAAGCGACACAGTGGCCTGCAGAAACCGAAAGCGCCCGGCGTTTCGTCCCACCAGGGACTGGACCTCGGCCACCATGGGTTCTCTTTCGATGATCCTTTGGACGTCCAGAAGGGTTTGCGGATCGACGGACGCGTCCAGGAGAACGCGCATGCCGTCGGAGAGAAGCTGCCAGCCGGTGTAGGCGATGAAGGCCAGGACCAGGACCGCGGCCGCCTGGTCCAGGCTGATGCCGAAGAGATCGACCTGGAATCCGGCGTAGCCCAGGGTCACGGAGACGAGCACCAGCCCGGAGGAGAGCGCATCCACCTGCCGGTGACGGCCTTCGGCCCTGAGTGTGGGGGACGCGGTGCGCCTGCCAGCGCGGAGGGCGTACCAGCCGAAAAGCTGGGTGGCGACCGTGCCCAGGGCCATGAGCAGCACCACCGAGAGGGAGATGTCGGGTGTCCGGGAATGGGGCGTAAAGGCTTCCCGGGCGATCTCATATCCCGCCAGAAAAATGAAGAGCGCAACGGTCACCGAGATGACGTTCTCGATCTTGTAAAGACCCAGTGGAAAAGAGGGGGTCTTGCGGATGGAGAGCCTAAGCCCGGCGTAGAGGGCCACCGAGGCGATACAGTCCGTGCCCGAGTCGATGGCGCTGGCGGTTACGGCGAGGCTCTCCGAGGTCGCCGCGAGGACGCCTTTCATGGCGGCCAGACCCAGGTTCAGGAGAAAAGCGAGCAGAGCGATGCGCTGGATTTGCCGCGTCTCTTCGCCCGTTCCGGCCGGAGGGGTCCCCTGCAGTCTGGAAGAGTCTCTCGGACCTTCGTTCGCCAAGCCGACCTCCTTTTCGCCGCCGTCGCCCACGGACTCAGACCATTCCCAGCAGGATGACGAAGACGATGCCCGCCAGCAGGGAAAAGATGGTCAGGTGGTTGGACCCCGCACAGGAGGTGGGAATGATCTCGTCCGTGGTGATGTAGATCATGACCCCCGCAGTGGCGCTCACGATCACGCCGACCACCTCGGGCGGAATGGCGCCGAACAGGTAGCGGGCCGACGCATACCCCGCCAGAATGGGAAGGGCCGTGGAAGACGACACGAGGAACGCCTTGAGCCGGGAGCCCGTGGTGTGAAAATAGGGCGCGGATGTGCAGATCCCTTCGGGGATTCCGTGGATGGCAATGGCCAGGGCGATGACCAGGGAGACCCGGATGTCGGTGACCGACCCCACGGCGATGGCCATGCCTTCCGGAAAGTTGTGAAGGAAGATGCCGAGGATCAGGTAGACCGAGGTCCTCTCCAGGTTGCACCCCTGCTCCTGGGCGCATAGCCGCGGATGGATGTGGGGTATCAGCCGGTCCAGACCGTACATTACCAGCGCGCCCAAGCCGAGGCCCGTCACGCACAGGGGGATGGAGGAGAGTTCGATTCCTTCGGGTATGAGCTCCAGGAAGGAGATGCCCAGCATAACGCCTGCAGCGAAGCAGAGCATGTTGCAGATGTAGCCGAAGGTCGGCTGTCGGGCCACGCCGACGGCGGAGCCGAGGACCGGTCCGAGAACCGAGATGATCACGATGAAAACGATGGGATCCATGGCCTGTTCCGTTCACGGGGACGATGCCGCGAAAAGCGGGGTTTTCTTGCAACGGCGCCCACGCACCACAGCCTATGTCACAGCTCCCTTCGGGGTCCAGCGAAATCCGCCCGCCCGTCCATCAGCCCGGTTGACCCCCGGGATGGGGTCGCATACACTGCCGAAGCAGGAATACGGGAGGCGCACACCCGCGTCGCCGGGCGGATCGGAGGTGAAGGAAGCATGCTGAAGCGATGGGAAGACGAAGTGAACCCGGAGAAACCACGATGATCTTCGACCGGACGGGCAGGGTCTCCGACGGGTTCTACGTCCTCGGTTCGCCCGCCGTTCCCGTGTATCTCCTGGACGGGCCGTCGCCGGTGATCTTCGACGCCGGGCTGACCTGCCTGGGGGATGTCTACGTGGAGGCGGTCCGGGAGGTCCTGGGGAAGCGATCCCCCGCTCTTCTCTGCCTCACGCACGTCCACTTTGATCACTGCGGGGCGGCCTCCCGGCTCAAGCGTGCGTTCCCCGGCATGCAGGTGGCCGGCTCGGAGCGCTCGCGGCAGATTCTCCAGCGACCCAATGCGATCCGGCTTATCCGGGAGCTGAACCGGAACGCCGCGGACGCCGTTTACGGCATCGACCCGGCCCTTCTGGTGGACGAACCGTTCCAGCCCTGCGAGATCGATCGGGTGATCGAGCCCGGCGGCACGGTCCCCCTCGGGCCGGGCCTCGGCCTGAGGGCCCTCCACACCCCCGGGCACACCTGGGATTTCCTGAGCTTCCACGTGCCGGAGCGGGCCCTGCTGGTGGCCTCGGAGGCCGCCGGCGTGCTGCACCCGAACGATTACGTGGTGTGCGAGTGCCTGGTGAGCTTCGAGGCCTACCTGACCTCGCTGCGCCGGCTGGCCGGGCTGGGTGCGGAAATCCTCTGCCAGGCCCACCACTACGTCTTCACCGGTCCAGACGTGGAGGCCTTTTTCCGGCGCTCCACCCGGATGACGCTGGAGTTCCACGCCCTGGTGGAACGCATCTGGGAGGAGACCGGAGGGGATCTCCAGGAGACCGTGGAGCGGGTCAAGACCCTGGAGTACGATCCCATGCCCGCGCCGCGCCAGCCCGAAGCCGCCTACAGGCTCAACCTCGAGGCCCGCATCCGATCCGCACGCCGTCCTTGACCCAAGTCAAGGACACCGCGGCTCCGGGCATGGTCTCATGAGAGACATCCCGGGCGGCCGCTTCCCAACCTTGGGCTTCCCGCTGTACATAATGCCACAATGTGGTATGATTGCGTGGGCCTGAAAACCGGCAGCGAGATGCCGCACCAAGGCCGGGCTGAAAGCGAGTCAAAGTCATGGTGTACCAATGGTTGGTGTATGGAGCCATCGCGGTCTGCGTCGCCGGGGTGGGGTACAGGGTCCTGGACTGGTTTCGTCGGGGCCTGGATCGCCCTGAGGATCGCAGCGGACTGCTCGACCGGTTGCGGGATGTTGCGGTCGGGGCCGGCCGAGTGGTGCTCAGCCGGCGTGTTCTCACCCTGGGGCGCGCCTTTGTCCTGGACGTGCTGGTTCAGCGGAGGCTCTTCCAGGCGGGCGCACTTCGCTGGACCGTCCACGGGGCGATCGTTGCAGGGTTCATGATCCTGCTGCTCATGCACGCCCTGGACGATGTGGTCATGAAGAGGTTTTTCCCCGGCTACGAGCCCACGCTCAATCCCTACCTGTTCCTTCGCAACGCCGCAGGGGTCATGGTTCTGGCCGGGTTGGCCGCAGTCGTGTGGCGCAGGGTGCGGGACCGATTCCGAAGGGTGTTCACGAACCGGGCGGACGTGCTCCTCATCGCGCTCCTGGCCGGTGTGGTGGGCTCCGGCTTCCTGCTGGAGGCGTCCAAGATCCTGTCCCGCAGCGATTTCGACCGGATGGTGCAGGACTGGGCCTACATAGAGGATCCCGCGGAGATGCGTGCCGTGGAGGCCTACTGGGTGCGCGAGCTCGGTCTGGCCCCTGCGCCCGGCAGGTCCCGTGCCACCGCGGAAACCCTCGCCCTCGGCCGGGAGGTCCACGAGTTGAACTGCATGGGGTGTCACTCGGGTCCCGCATCCGCTTTTGCCGGTTACGGGCTCTCCAGGGTTCTTCGTCCGGCGGGGGCCGTGCTCGAACGGGCCGGGGCGGCGCCCGTGCTCTGGTGGGCGCACGTGCTCTCGGCCCTGATCGGCCTGGCCCTTGCTCCGTTCACCAAGATGTTCCACGTCATTGCTGCGCCGTTGAGCCTCCTGGTGAACGCGGCCACGGACCGGGACCGGCTGGCCCCCTCCACGGCGGCCGCCCTCCGGATGCTCGAGCTCGATGCCTGCACCCACTGCGGGGCGTGTACGGCGGGCTGCGCCGTGGGTGTCTGTTTCGAGGCGCTTCCCAACAGGGACATCCTCCCGTCCGAGAAGATCGGGGAGTTGAGGCGATGGTCCCGGAACAAGCCCTTTCCGCCGGGCAGGCGGGATCGGCTCCGGGAGGGTTTGTACATCTGCACGAACTGCACCCGCTGCACCGGAGTCTGCCCCAGCGGGATCGACCTACAGGATCTCTGGGAGGCATCACGGAGGATCCTATACAGCGAGGGCCCGGCCCTGTCGTTGATGTTCTCCACGCTCTCGTTCTACGGGGCCATACGCGGGGGCGACGGGTCCGGGGAGCCTTTGGAGTCCGCAACCCGAGCCCTGTCGTCGCGGTGGGAAGAGGCTGCCCTGCCGGGCCCCCTGATCGCCCGGGACGGAACGCGCGATGGGGTCAGCCGCGAGCTGACCCGATCCCTGGAGGGGGGGTCTTTCTCCTCCTGCTACCGGTGCAGCACCTGCACCAACGCCTGCCCGGTGGTCGCGGCCTACGACCGTCCGGGGGACGCGCTCGGGCTGCTGCCGCACCAGATCATGCACGCGGCGGGTCTCGGGTTGAAGGACCTCCTGCTCAACTGCGGCATGCTCTGGTACTGTCTGGGGTGCTACCAGTGCCAGGAGCACTGCCCCCAGGGAGTCCGGGTGACGGATGTGCTCTACGAGCTCAAGAACATGGCCATGGCGCCGGAGGAAAACCCATGAAGTACGCCATCATGCGCTGCTGCACCACACCGGTGTTTCTCGGACAGTACGAGACGTCCACGAACGCGATCCTCCGTGCCTTTGGCGTGGACTACACGGACCCCGGCGACTTCAACTGCTGCGGGTACCCATTGAGGAACATCCACGCCGAGGCCTATATCCTCGCCTCCGCGAGAAACCTGGC
>JAIPEI010000073.1 GCA_021737245.1 Deltaproteobacteria bacterium
CGTCCCGGCCGGCGTCCCCGCAGGGCCGGTACTGGTCCATCACGTTCACGTAGGTGTCCGCGGAGATCTCCTTGGCAATGAACTCCGCCACCTGCCGGGTTCCGGCGATGCCGCCCGGCATCACCAAATGCCTGACCAGCAGCCCCCTCCCGGCGATACCGCTTCGGTCGAGCTCGAGGTCCCCTACCTGCCTGTGCATCTCGCGAAGCGCGGCCCGGGCCTTCTCCGGGTAGTCGGGCGCACCGCAGTACCGATCCGCCCAGATCCCGTCCCAGAACTTGAAGTCCGGCATGTATATGTCCGCCACGCCGTCCAGGAGCCGGAGGGTTTCCACCTCGTCATAGCCGCTCGAGTTGTAGACCAGGGGGATGCTCAATCCCCGCCCGGCCGCGACCACCAGGGCCTCCAGGACCTGCGGCACCACGTGGGAAGGGGTGACCACGTTGATGTTGTGGCAGCCCTGCTGTTCAAGCAGGAGCATGACCCGGGCGACCTGATCCGGTTCTGCGTCCTCGCCCTCGTTGCCGTGGCTGATCTCGCGGTTCTGGCAGAAGCAGCAGAGCAGGTTGCATGAGCTCATGAAGATGGTACCGGAACCGTGGGTCCCTACCAGCGGGGACTCCTCCCCGAAATGGGCGCTGTAGCTCGCGACCCGGGCCTGCCTTCCGGTCCGGCAGAACCCGAGCTCGCCGTTCAGCCGGTCCACCCCGCACGCCCTCGGACAGAGCTTGCAATGGGCCATCCGGGCGACCGCCGTTTCCGCCCGCTTTTTCAGCTCGCCGCTTCGTGCGAGAGCGACATAGCCCGGTTCCATGAGGCCTCCCGAAAAAACCACCCCCTTCGCCGATCGGTTCCCGTCAAAGGGCGGTTTCAAGATGGGAATGGTTCGAGTGAAGCTTACTCACGGCTCCCGCCGAAGATGTGAAGCAGCATGAGAAAGAGGTTGATGAAGTCCAGGTAGAGGGCCAGGGCGCCCAGGATAGCGCCTTTCCGGATGACCCCGGCCCCTGCATCCGCCGGCTGCGTCAGGGCCATGTTCTTGATCTTCTGGGTGTCATAGGCCGTGAGCCCCACGAACACCAGCACCCCGATGTAACTGACCACCATGGCCACCGCGCTGCTCTGAATGAACATGTTCACCAGGGAGGCGATGATGATGCCGATCAGCCCCATCATGAGGAACCCCCCCCAGGAGGTCAGGTCACGCTTGGTGGTCCAGCCGTAGATGCTGCACGCCAGAAAGGTGCCCGCGCAGATGAAAAAGGTGCTCACGATGGACGCCCTGGTATACGCCACAAAGATGATGGAGATGGTCACCCCGTTCAGGCCGGCGTAGAGCACGAACAGGCCCGTGGCGGTCGCCGCGCTCATCCGGTTCACCATCCCGCTGATGGAGAAGACCAGGGCCAGCTCGGCGATGATCAGGCCGAAAAAGACCATTCTGTTGCCGAAGACCAGGTTCAGAACGGCCTGGGAGTTGGAGACGTAGTA
The DNA here is from genome assembly GCA_021737245.1 of Deltaproteobacteria bacterium. Lineage (GTDB taxonomy): Bacteria > Desulfobacterota > DSM-4660 > Desulfatiglandales > HGW-15 > JAIPEI01. The sequence continues at coordinate 1,492 of JAIPEI010000073.1, forward strand.
GGACACGAAGCCCGTGAGGGCCAGCCCGATGCACATCCAGTTGTACACACTTCGAACATAGTCATTGACAAAGGCCTCGGTGCGCGCCTTGGCCGTGGACGGATACTCTGCCATGAATGGTTCCTCCAGAAAGCATTGATAATGCGCGCTCAACAGGAGCACGCCGGGCACGATCTCAAGCCTGATTATAAGGACGACGGTCGATTGTTCAAGAGAAATGCACCAGGGCGCGGATCCGTTCCACGAGGGGCGGGTGGGAGTAGTGGAAGCGGACGTAGAGGGGATGCGGATGCAGGTTGGCCAGGTTGTCCCCGGCCATGCGCTCCAACGCGCGAGCCAGGGCTTCTCCTCCCCCGGTCCTGTCGAGCACGAAGCGGTCCGCCTGGCGCTCGAAGCGCCGCGAGACCGCCATGGACAGGGGGGAGAGAAAGAATCCTGCGGGCTCCCAGATCACCCCGGCGAGAAAGAGACCCGCATACAGGGGCGTGCCGCTGAAGGCGAACGCCTGATAGATGGGCTCCCAGCGGATGAGCAGGGACGCGGCGAAGAGGAGGACCAGGGAGGCCGCGCCGAACAGGAGAACCCGTTTCCACACGTGTCCCATCTTGAGGTGTGCCATCTCGTGGGCGAGCACCGCCAGCAGCTCGTCCTGGTCGTGGGCCTGCAGCAGGGTGTCGTAAAGGACGATCCGCTTGACCCTCCCGAGACCGGTGAAGTAGGCGTTGGTGTGCCGGCTCCGCCGTCCCGCGTCCATCTGCACGATCTCCTCGACGTTCACGCCCTGCTCCGAGGCCATGGAACGGATCCGTTCGGCCAGCTCCCGGTCCTCCACGGGGGTGAAGGTGTTGAACAGCGGAGCGATGACGAGCGGATAGAGCACCAGCATGAGCAGCTGAAACCCAAGAAGGATCGCCCAGGCCCAGATCCACCAGGACGGGCCGGTCTTGTCCACCATGAGGAGGAAGAGGCCCAGGAGAACCCCGCCCAGGAGCCCGCCGATAAGGAGCGACTTGAGACTGTCGAGGGCCCAGAGCCTGCGGGTCCGGGTGTTGAAGCCGTGGCGGGCCTCGATGACGAAGTTCCCGAAGTAGTCGAAGGGAAGATCGAACAGGAAGCAGAGAAACGCGGGTGCAGCGAAAAAGGCCAGCCCGGCCCACACAAACCCGAAACCCCGCACGGTCTGCTCGAGCCAGGGAAGAAGGCCGGAGAGGAGAAGGCCGAGAAACACGGCCCTGGCCGCGATGGACTCCACGATGGAAAAGCGCGTCCGGTCCAGGGTGTAGCGGTCCATGCCCGCCAGCTCGGCCTCGTCGACAATCCCCTGAAAGGGCGCCGGCAACCTTCCCTGATTCCGCTTCACGTTCGAGACGTTCAGGAGCTCCAGCGCCAGCCTGAAGCCGGTGCTGAGGAAAAACAGCGCAAGAAACGCGCCCAGAAGCCCATTGAACGGAATCATAACGCCTCCGGCTTCAGAATGCGCATCGCGCAGTCCCACACCTCGTCCACCCCGATGAGGTCCATGCACCACGCCTCGGATCGAGTGCAGGCCTCCTGGCGGCACCCGCAGCAGGGAGGATCCTTGAACAGCACCTGGCCCTGCGGTGCAAGCGGCCTCCACATATGGGGAAACGTGGGTCCGAAGAGGCTCACCGTGGGACATCCGGCCGCCGCCGCCAGATGACCCGGGGCCGAGTCGTTCCCGATGAACAGGCTGCATCGGCGGAGGAGCTCTCCAAGCTCGAGGAGGCTCATGTCGCTCGAGCAGAGCTCGGCCGGCCTCTCCAGCCGCGCCTGCACCTCCTCCAGGACGTCCTCCTCGCCGGGGCCGCCCAGCAGCAGAACCGATACGGAAACGTCCGAGCGGAGCCGTTCGATGAGCTCGGCAAATCGCTCGCTCCGCCATCGCCTCAGCTCTCCCCGGGCGCCGGGGTGCACCGCCACCCAAGGACAATCGTCTGAAAGCCCGGCGCGCCCGACCCGGCGGTCCACGGAGCGCCGCACCGGCCCGGGCACATGAAGGGACAGGGTCGGCTCGAACCCCTCGAGACCCAGGACCCTCAAGGAGGCGAGCTGGTGGTCGACGATGTGGCCGGCGGCCGGGTCCGAGTCCACGAACCGGTTCATGAGCCGCTGGGAAAGGGTGCCTGCGTGGCAATGGGTGACGCGGACCGGCGCGCCGGTCAGGAAGCAGATCAGGGCCGCGCGGTCCCCGTGTGTGAAATCGATGACCACGTCATACCGGACAGACCTCAAGCTCTTGATGAGGTCTACCTGATAACGTATTGATCTATATCCAAGTTTCTTTGACAGGCCGTAATCGTAAACCCAGGTGTGGTCAATGGACGGGTGATGGATCACCACGGGCTCGGTCCCCCGGTTGACCAGCACGTCAAGCCGGGATCCGGGCGAGACCCGCTTGAGGTTTTCCACCACCGGCACGATGCTCAGGGTGTCTCCGATGTAGCGGAGCTTGACGATCAGGATGCGTTTTCCGTTCAGATCCACCGGCAACCCTTCGACAGGACGGGGCTACTCCTTTCCTCCCGGCTCGACCCGCCCGGGGTCCCGGGCCAGCTCTCGAAGCTTGGCGTACTTGAAGAAGGACCCGCCTCCGTTCATGAGAGAGATGACGAACCCGTCGAAACCGTCCAGGATCCCCAGCTCCAGGACCCAGGTCCGAAAAAACATCCACAGGCCGTGAAGCGGAGGGGTCAAGGGTCCTGCGGTTCTTCCCCCGGCATGCATGCATTCGGCCGCCAGGTCGGAGTATCGTTCCATTTTGACGGTGAGGTCGGAGTATCTCCGGAAGCTGTAATGCTCCAAGGGCGCATCCAGCGGGTGCTCCCGCCCGCGGGTCAGCCAGCGCTCGTGGACCGCCCGACCGTCGAACGCGCCTTCGCGGCGGTCCACCAGCCGCACGATGCGGTCGGGCCACCACCCGCAGTGGCGGATCCAGCGTCCGTGAAAGATGTTCTTGCGGGGAAAGCTGAAAGCGGTCACCGCGTCGTCCCGGGCGGACAGCGCTTCGAGGATCTCCGAGGCTGTGGACTCGGGCACCCGCTCGTCCGCATCCAGGATGAGCACCCACTCGTTGGAGCAGCGGTCCACGGCAAACTGCTTCTGCTCGGAGAACCCCCGCCAGGGCTCCTCGAGCACGCGGGCCCCCATGGCCCCCGCGATCTCGACCGTCGCGTCCGTGCTGCCGGAGTCCACCACCACGATCTCGTCCGCAAAGGGGACGCTTTCCAGACATCCGGGAAGGCGCTCCTCCTCGTCTCGGGTGACGACGGCGACGGAGAGTCCGGACCCCGCCGTCCTCCGGCCGCGGGGCATCCTAGCCGTCCTCCCGCCCCATGGCGTTGAGAACCAGGGTGATGGGCCGGTCCTCCTCCGCCCTTCCGGAAAACCGGATCGGACCCGGCCGCCGGAACTCGTCCTCTCCCGGATGGGCGGCCATCCACTTGTCCCTCAGCGCCTCGACCACCCGAAAGGCCGGAGAATCCACGTCCACCACACTTTTCTCCAGGACCAGGGCCAGCTTTCCCTTCCGCTCCTCCAGCCGCATGAGCGGCGCGATGGGGATTCCGATGGGCTCCCAGCGGGAAAAGTCGAGCTCCAGGTTCCGGATGGCGGCCATCTGGCCCGTGGCGCCGTGCGCGATCAGGCTGAAGACGCACAACCCCAGGTTGTAGGTGTAAGTGCAGTCGAACCTCGTGGGGTCGTTCCCGCGGCCGTCGTACCCGTAGAAATGGGCCTGGGTCTTGAACTTGGGCACCGACTTGTCGAAGATCTTCTCCACGGCCGGGGGGACCGGCTCGTTCTCCCCGATCGCGCCGGCGCGGGCGAGCTCCTGGCGAAGCGTCTTTCTCGAAATGATCTCCCTCCGCACCAGGAGCGGGGCCTCTTCCCCCCAGTTGTGAAACAGGGCCGGGCCGAAACGTACCGGATCCAGGCTGTCCTTTTCCAGCACCTTCCGGTAGTAGGCCGGGTCGATGCCGATGCTGTACTCCCCTCGCTCCCTCAGCCAGCCGAGGTAGTCCCGCACCAGGCCCATGACCACCTTGTCCGTCTCCACAAGGGAGAACGGGAAGTTCCCGTGGCTGTCCCGCTCGCTGAGCAGTCCTTCCTGGAAAAAGTCCGGCAGGTCGTTGAAGAGCTCGTCGTCGTGGTCGCTCCAGATCGGAATCTGCCCCTCCTCACGGAGGCGCCGGGCCAGGTTCTTCAAGTACTCCAGCTTGTCCTCCAGCCTGGGGTGCCGGGTGTGAAAATCCTTGTCGTGGGTCTCGTTGTACTCCGCGATGATCTTGCTCAGCTTGATGATGAACGTCTGAATCTCGTTGATGAACTCCAGCACGCCCTCGGGGATGACGATCAGGCCGTAGTTCTTGCCGGCGGCCGCGCGCCTCACAATGGCCTTGCACACCACCCTCGACAGATGCCGCAGCGTCAGGCCGTAGGCCTTGTAGTCGGTCCGGCCTTCCTTCCGGGCCCTCTCCAACCGCTCCTTATCGACGTAGTTGCAAAGATCCTCGCCGATCAGGGTGATGCTGGCATGGGTCTGGAGGGCTGTTTCCAGGGCCAGGTGACTGGCCACCCGGCCCATCACCTTGCAGATGTGCCAGTACTTCACGTCGGAGCTGCTGTCCGTGCAGAGGTTGGCGATGTTGTTGCTGAACGCCCGGGCCGCCGTGTGAAACCCGAACGACATGGCACACAGGACGTTCCCCTGTGCGCCCCGCACCTGGATGTCGCCGTCGATGGTCTTGGGCACTCCAATCACCTGGATGCCGTCCTCGTAGAGCTCCTGCGCGAGAAACGCGGCGTTGGTGTTCGAGTCGTCCCCGCCGACGATGACCAGGGCATCCAGGCCGAGCGCCTTGCAGGTCTCGCGGCAGAGGGACATCTTCTCCGGCGTGTCGATCTTGGTCCGGCCGGTCTTGATCATGGTGAAGCCGCCCAGGTTGCGATAGGCCTCGACCATCTCCCTGGTGACCTCTACGGCCTCGTTCTCCATGATACCGTCGGGCCCCATGAGAAAGCCGAAGATCCGAGACTCCGGATCGGCGGCCTTGGCGGCCTCGAAAAGCCCTGCGATCACGTTGTGTCCGCCGGGCGCCGGTCCGCCGGAAAAGACGATCCCGATGTTGCGGCGGCGCGTGTACGCCGTCTTGACCCGGTCGTCCAAATCCTCCTCGGGGGTGATCTCCTGTACCCGGTTACCGATGATGGACGGGAGCTGGGCCGCGGCGTGGGCGTCCACGTCGAACAGGTACTCTCCGGTCTCCCTGAGACGCGTGTACCGTCCCTGAAACGCCTTGCACCGAGGCGGCTCAAATGCCTTTCGCTCGACGAGCTCCCGGCTGACACTGGAGGTGACCTCCTGGACCTCAGGGTTTTCGAGCAGCTTTTCCACAGTAGATGGCTTGTGCGACATTCGTCTCCTCCGAATCGGGAATCCCGGACCGCCGGGGCGACACCACCTTTCACCGGATCCTCGATGACCGGCGCCTGCCTCGCGGTTCTATGTCCCAAGCCCCGGGGGGCTCCTGTTTGCTGAGCTGGAAACCTACCGACGCCCGCAGGTCACTGCCGGATGGGCACTGTGCCAACCTCCCGGGATCAAGACCGTTTTCACCCGGGGAGCACGCGGCCTTCCGCTCCCCGCGGAGCCGCGCGCTCGAAACATGTTTTTCCGTGCGTTTCTGCGTGGTTCCGTCTATAATAGTAATGTTTGAGTGTTTTTGCAAAGGGATTCCTCCCAAGTCCCGCCATATCACCTTCAGGATCGTTTCATACCATGCGTCAAGGAGACCCCCTTCATGGCAGCCGCAAAGGACGACCCCGGAAGAAAGACATCCAAGGCGATCATCGATCTCCTGATCAGCATACCGATCTTCGATACGCTGAAGTCGGACGAGCTCCGCCTGGCGACCCGATACATGAACCTCATGGACGTGAAGCCCGGGGAGGTCATCTTCAAGGAAGGAGACAAGGGAAGCTACGTCTGCTTCGTCGTGGACGGGGCCCTCGAGGTGATCAAGGGCGCGGGCACAGGTCACCAGGTGGCCATTGCCACCCTCGGGAAAAACCGCTCCATCGGTGAGATGGCGGTGATCGACGACTTTCCGAGGTCCGCCACGGTCCGCGCCCAGAAACCGAGCACCCTGCTGATTCTCACGCGGGAGGGTTTCGACAAGATCCTGGAGGAGCATCCCAGAACCGGGGTCAAGATCCTCAAGGGGCTAGCGCGGCTGCTGAGCCAGAATTTGCGAAAGACCTCCAGCAGGTTGGCGGACTACATGCTCCCCATCAGCTAGAGCCTGTCCATGGACGATCCTTGGGCATTGCAGCATTCCACTTCAGAAAAGAAAGGCTCAGGGAGCGGCTGAACGGCCCTTCTGGATCTGGAGGAGGACGAGCGGCATCAGGCTCATCCCGAGGATCAGACCCCAGGCCCGCACATCCGGCGCCTCCAGGCCCAGCACCAGGGACAGCCCCGGGGCGTAGACACCGGCCAGGAGCAGGAGCGAGCAGAGCCCCAGCGCGCCCCACACGAACGGGTTTCGCACCACGTCGTTCCTCAGCACGTGGGTCCCCTTCTCCCGCATGTTGAACACGTGCCACAGCCGGGCGAAGGCCAGGGTCAGGAAGGAGATCGTGACCGCCGTGGACCGGTCCGCCCGGAGCCAGTGAAAGGCCAGGGCGAATCCGCCCAGAACGGCCGCTGCCAGCACCACGGACGAAGCCACGATGTAGATCCAGTGCCTGCGGGCCAGCACGGGCTCCTTCGGATCCCTGGGAGGGCGGTCCATGAGCGAGGGATCCCCCCCTCCCAGGCCGAGGGCCAGGGCTGGAAACACGTCCCCGATCAGGTTGAGATAGAGGATCTGGAGTGGAAGCAGCGGGAGAGGAGCACCCGCCAGGAGGGCCGCTGTCACGATCATGATCTCGCTCACGTTCCCGCTCAAAAGGTAGACGATGAACTTGCGGATGTTGTCAAAGATCGCCCTTCCCTGCTCGACCGCCGCCACGATGGAGTAGAACGCGTCGTCCTTCAGCACCATGTCCGCAGCCTGCCGCGCCACCTGGGTCCCCCGCTTTCCCATGGCGATCCCGATATCCGCTTTTTTCAGGGCCGGGGCGTCATTGACGCCGTCTCCGGTCATGGCCACCACCTCTCCGGCCTCCTGGTGGATGGTGACGAGATCCAGCTTCTGCCGGGGGCTCACCCGGGCGAACACCGGCGCCCGCAGCACCCGATCCCGGTTCGCGGTCTTGTCGCCCTCCTTTCCGATCTCTTCACCACGAATGACCTGCACGTCCTTTTCCCCGACCATTCCCAGGGCGAGTGCGATGCTCCTCGCCGTCATGGGCTGATCCCCCGTGACCATGATCACCCGGATTCCGGCGTGGCGGCACGCCTCCACAGACTCCCGAACCCCCGCCCTGGGCGGATCCATGAGCCCGTACAGTCCCTGGAAGACCAGGTCTTTGTAAGGTTCCGCATCCGCGTCCTCCACCTCCTTCACGGCCCCCGCCAGAACGCGAAGACCGTCTTCACCCGCCAGGTCGTTGTTTTCCTCGTTCCAGCGCCGGCGCACCTCCGGATCCATCTCCATGGTGCCTTCGGGCGTGCGGATCCTCGAGCACACCTCGAGAACCGCTTCTGGCGCGCCCTTGACCGACACGCGATAGCGACCGTCCTCGAGGGTGTTGTAGACGGCCATCATGCGGACCGACCGGTCAAAGGGGATTTCCCGCTCCAGAGGCATGGACGCCGTCAGATCGGCCCGCTCCACGCCCACCGACCTCGCCCCGGAAACCAGGGCCTTTTCCAGCGGGTCCCCCTTGCGCGAGCCCGCGTGCTGAACCGCCTGGATGCAGAGAGCGCCCGTCTCCATGAGACCGCGAAGAAGCTCGTCGTCAGCCGGAACCTGTCCCGTCCCCCCTTCCACCAGGCTCACCTCGCGCACCGGCTCGGACCCGCTTCCAGGGAGAGCGACGCGCCGCAGGGTCAGCCGGTTCTCCGTGAGGGTGCCTGTCTTGTCCGTGCAGATGACCGTGGTGGAGCCCAGGGTCTCCACCGCTGAGAGGCGATTGATCAGAGCGTTTCTTCCGGCCATGCGCCACATGCCGCGGGCCAGCGCGATGGTGGCCACGATGGGAAGGCCTTCCGGAATGGCGGCCACGGCCAGGGCGATGGCGGTCTCGATGATCAGGAGAAGGTCCTTGCCCACCAGGATCCCGCTCAGGGCCACCACCGCCGTGACCGCCAGGGTCACCCACACGAGCCGTCGTCCGAGCCGGTCGAGGCGCTTCTCCAGGGGCGTTTCCTCCTCCCCCGCGTTCTCGGCCATGGCGGCGATCCGGCCGAGCTCGGTCTCCATTCCCGTGGCGACGACCAGTCCCTTGCCCGAGCCGCCTGTCACGGCGGTTCCGCGATAAAGCATGTTGAAACGTTCGGACAGGGCCGCCTTCGGGTCGATGGGCCCGGTCTGCTTGGGCACCCCCTCGGACTCTCCGGTCAGCGAGGACTCGTCCACCCTGAGACCGGAGGCGTCCACCAGGCGGGTGTCCGCGGGGACCAGGTCGCCGGCCTCCACGAAAACAATGTCACCGGGGACCAGGTTCTCAGAGTCAATATCCCGCGTCCGCCCGTCCCGGAGGGTCCGGATCCGGGTGCGGCCCAGGTTCTCCAGAGCCTCCATGGAGCGGACCGCCCGCCACTCGGTGAAGAAGCCGATCCCCGCGTTCAGGACGACGGCGATCAGGATGGACACCCCCTCGAGCCACCTTTCGAAGGCAAAGGAGAGAGCGGCCGCCGCACCGAGAAGGAGGATGATCAGGTTCTTGAACTGATCGAAGAGGATGGACCACACGGACCTCTCCCGGGCCGCGTGCAGCCGGTTGGGACCGTACCGGTTCAGCCGCGATCCGGCCTCGGTGGAATCAAGCCCCTGATCCGCCGATACGGAGAGGTTCTGAAGCAGTTCTTCGACGCCGAAAGCCCACGGCTGCGAGGCATCCCGATTTTCGCCCAAGGCGGGCTCTCTGCTCTTCATTCGTCCCGTGCTCGTTTCGCCTTGTTCGTACGCGGCCGGGGGCCGGGCTCTCGGCCGGCCTTGCTCATGAACATCGCCTCTGCACGTCGCAGCGAGGGGGGCTCCGGTGTGCGCTGCACCATCCGGGAGCGGGTCAAGCGGTCACCGGGAAGGCCCGGACCCTTCGGCCTTTTCCCTGCTGCCCTTGAATAAAAAGTAGATCCCCACTCCTATGGCCGGTATGCCGAGAATCACGCCGACGACCGGAGCGATGGAGAAGTTGAGGAGAAACAGCACCAGCCCCAGAATGATCAGCAGAAGACCGATCAAGACAGGAGACCTCGCGGAAAGCTTTTTGTTCTTCATCAGGAATCCTCCTTTCATGTATCGGGGTGCAGGCATTTTTGTGCTTTTTCGTAACATAACAATGCTACGCCATCCGCGAAGACGGGACAATGGGGCCGATCCTGTATTGGGCTGGAGCAACGGAAGGCAAGCCGCCTGTTGAGCCCTTTGAGCTCCTTGCTGGAGCTCCACAGGAGTCTGCCGCTGCACTCAAAAAGACCTCTCGATGAAGACCCTACAAAGAGAAAATACCGGAATGACCCCATTCACGGAACAGGATCGGACAGGATAGTATGGTATGGAAATGAAGATCAGGAGGGGCGAAACCGGGCGGCGACCCGCCGGTAGAAGGAGAGTGTCCGGCCGGCCACTGCGGGCCAGCTGAAGAAATCCTCCACGCGCCGGCGGGCCTTGTCAGCCATGGTCGAACGGAGGCCCGGCCGGCTCATGATTTGATTCACCGCCCCGGCCAGCTCGCGGGCGAAGCGCTCCGGGTCCCCGGGCTCGGCGTCTCCCGGCCCGGCGGGCTCGAAGGAGACGAGAAAGCCGGTCTCGCCATGGACCACGGCGTCGGG
>JAIPEI010000074.1 GCA_021737245.1 Deltaproteobacteria bacterium
TGGCGCGCCCAGCAGGATTCGAACCTGCGACCTACGGATTCGTAGTCCGTCACTCTATCCAACTGAGCTATGGGCGCGCAGCTTGCCGGCTTTGTTGCACCGTCGCACGTGAGGCCAATTCGCCGATCACGGTTCCCGGTGATTCCCAACATTTGACCATATCCATCCGTAGCGGAACTGTCAAGCCTGGTTTCACCGCGCTGCTCTGGAGGGATGAGCCCTTCGTGCAGACGAGTCGTCGGTTCAGCCAACAACGGCGGTACCTTGTGGACTAGCCTTCAGGCGATCCATTCACGGACCGGTAGGCTTCGATGAAGTCCTGGAGACTGAGCTCCACGCCTTTGCGGATGTCCTCGAGCCAGCCGCTCTTTCCCAGGATCGATCGGCTCCAGGTAGTGGCGTAGATCGGTTCCGCGTCCGGTGCCCTGGAGAGCCGTACCTGCTGCTTGACCTCGATGCTGATATTGAACAGGTACACCCGCTCCTCCACGTACTCGCGCCGCATCACGTGGGCGTAGAGGTAGAGCCAGGGTCTTCCCGGCGTCTCCTGCCACTCTTCTTCGCTGAGCAGCCGGATGCCGGCGGAGGTCAGGAGCTTCTTCGCAAAGCCGTGGATCTCGTTCCGGGTGAGACCGTCCTCCTCGATCTCCAGACGGAGGTCCTCCACCATCAGGTACACACCGGGGAGGCCTTCCAGGCTGGCCCGGGTCTTGTCGGTGTCCAGTCCGTGGCAGGGAACGGCGTATCCGGCCAGGGCAACGGCCAGGACCAGCAACAGCAACCCCGCATTTCCCCAACCCAGCGCGGTTCGCCTCACCGCGTCACGTCCGCGTCGCTCTCCTTCTCCCATCTCCTCCCTTTCCATTCTTTTCCCTTGGCCTCCAGGCCTCTCTGTCCTATGCTCTTAACATGGAAGCACCCGACCCGACGAAACCCCTGCGCCATATGCGGCTCTGGCTCGCCCTCGGATGGTCCCTCGTCTGCTTGGTCGCTGTCCTTTCTCTCGTGCCCAACCCCATTGAAACACCGACCTTCAAGGCGCAGGACAAGGTTCTTCACCTGGCGGCCTACGGCGGCCTCATGCTCTGGTTCGGGGCGATCTATCGAACCGGGGGCCCGAGGCGCCGGATCGGCGTCCTGCTGCTTCTCATGGGTGCGGCCCTGGAGCTGGCCCAGGGCGCCACAGGGTATCGGAGCCCGCAGAGCCTCGACGTGCTGGCGAACGGCGCCGGCGTGCTCCTGGGGTGGCTCCTCGCCCGCACGCGCCTGGGCCGGACACTTCTGCTCATCGAGTCAAGGCTCTAAGAGCGGCGGTGCTCAAACGCCGCCGGATCGTATGCGCTCGATGATTCCCGTGGTGGAGTAGCCGGGGATCACGTCGATCCGCCTCACCTCCCCCCCGGCCGACTTGACCACGTCCCCGCCCACAATCTCGTCCTCAGCCCAGTCCGCGCCCTTGACCAGCACGTCCGGAACCAGGGCCTGAATGATCACCAGGGGATCGTCCTCGTCGAAGAGCACCACAGCGTCCACGAAATCCAGCGCCGCCAGGACCTCGGCCCGGGCCTCCTCCGGCATGACGGGACGTCCGGCCCCCTTGATGGAGCGGACCGAGCGGTCGCTGTTCACCGCCACGACCAGGTAGTCGCCCAGGGACCTGGCCGCGCAGAGATACCGGGTATGGCCGGGATGGAGCAGGTCGAAGCAGCCGTTGGTGAAGACCACCCGCCTGCCCTCGCGCTGGTACCGCGCCACCTCGTCCTGCAGCGCCTCCAGAGGTCGTATCTTCGCTCGGTAGTGTTCCATGGGCTCTCCATATGGTCCTGGATCGTTCGGGCGCGATTGCCCGGGATTTACTCGCCTGCGCTTGTTCAGGGAGCAGGAGCCCGGGCCAGCGTCAGCCCGAAGATCCTCCGGGCTCCGGCCCGGAGCAGCGCACGGCTGCATGCGTCCAGGGTGCTCCCGGTGGTGGACACGTCGTCCACGAGCAGGATGTCCCTGTCTTGGACCGCGGCGGGCGTCTCCACCTCGAAGGCGGCCTGTACGTTTCCCCGACGCTCGTCCCTTCCGAGAGCGGCCTGGGGCGGGGTGTAGCGATTGCGGCGCAGCGCCAGAAAGTCCAGGGCACACCCCGGCTGAGCCGCCACGTGCCTGGCCAGGAGCAGGCTCTGGTTGAAGCCCCGCTCCCGGAGCCTGCGCAGGTGCAGGGGCACGGGAACGACCAGGGGCTGCACGTCGGGCGGAAGCCAGGTCCGCGCCAGCCCCGCCAGCCGCGGTCCGAAAATCTTCGCCAGCCGGGTCTTGCCGCCGTACTTGAACCGGTGGACGGCCTCCAGGGCCGCCCCTTCGTACACAAACAGGCTGCGGGCCGCCTCGTAGGCGGGCCGCTCCCGGAGGCAGCGCTCACACAGCCGATTCTCTCCGGTGCCGGCCTCGAACGGCACGCCGCAGCAGGGGCACAGGGGCGGACCCGCCTCCTTCAACCCGTCCCGGCACCCGGGGCAGATCCCCCTGGCCTCGCCGGGCTGGAGAAACCGCTCGCAGACCGCGCACCGGGGCGGGTAGACCAGATCAATCCACCTCCGGACCTCTTCCCTTGATTCCCTGGCTGATGAATGCTTCATGGGAGCAGCTTTGGTTGATGCCCGGGCAGGCGTCCATGGCCTCGGCCCAGGCGGCCCGGTCGTTCAGCAGTGCGGGGTAGAAGGGCCATTGTGCGCATCTCCGGGGCTTGACCGGGTGGATCCGGCAGCCCCGGCCGGGCTCGAAAAAGATGCACTTGCCCTCCTCGTCGCATCGGATGGAGAGGCCCCGGTACCGCATCTCGCAGCAGGAGGCCCTGAACGCCTCCGGCTCCATGCCCAGGAACGACGCGATACGCTCGAACTCGCCGTCCTCCACGGTGATGCCTCCCTCGCCGTAGCAGCACTGGCCGCACATGCGGCAGGAGAAGGGGGGGCGGTATCGCTCGTCGTCCTCATGGTGTTTCATGGCGATCCAGCAGGCTCTCCAGCTTCCAGTCCACGCGGAGGCGAACGCGGCGGTTCTCCTTCTTGCGGCGGTACACCAGGTGGCCGTTCTCGAGGCCGAACCGGAAGAGATCCCGGGTCACGGCCACGTCCTCGCGGCAGTAATGGGTCAGCCGCTCCATATCGCCCGCCCGAAACCAGTCCACGGCCTGAAGGCCGTCCGCGGTCTTTCCCCGGTTCAGGGTCTCCTTGGCCAGATGGTCGAGGCCCAGCCGGTGTCCCAGCCGCTGATGAACGTCCTGGAGGATATCAAAGGTGTTCAACCTGTTCAAATCCACGGCCGAGTATGCGCTCAACACCCCGTAGTCGAACCGCTTCACGTTGAACCCCACCACGAGATCGGCTTTGGCCAGGAGAGCCAGGAGATCGTCCACCTGGTCCTCGGTGAAGCAGTGGAACGACCCGCTGCGGCTGTCATAGGCCACTGCCACGGAGACCCGCATGAGATGGGTGTTCCGCCACCCTCCCACCTCGTTGGCGAGCATCTGCGTCTCCAGGTCCACGGTGACCACCCGCGGCTCCTCGGGCTCGGAAGGAAGCTCGAGGCGCCGTTCCACCTCCAACGCTCCTTCCTCCTCGGCGTCCCCTTCAACCGCTTCGAGGGGAACGCGTCCCAGCAGGCAGTCGAGGAGGAACATGGCGGCGGCCTTGTCCAGCGGTTTGTTTCCGTTGCCGCACTTGGGGGAGTGGATGCAGGAGGGACACCCCTCTTCGCATTCGCAGTCGCGCAGATGCTCCAGCGTGCGCTCCAGGAGTTCGCTCACGATCTCGAAGCCCCGCTGGGCCAGGCCCACCCCGCCAGGATAGCCGTCATAGATGAAGATCGCGCCCTTGTCCAGCTCCGGGTGGTGGGGATAGCAGATCCCGCCGATGTCGTTGCGGTCGCACAGGGCGAACAGGGGGAAGATCCCGATGGCGCCGTGCTCGATGGCGTGAATTCCGCCCATGAAGTGGAGGCCGCGGCTGTCCACCATGCGGCGGATGAGCGGCTCGATCTCGATCCAGAACCCGACCGTCTCGAAGCTCCTGGAGGGGAGCTCCAGGGGGAAGACGCCGAGGAGCTCCTGCCCGGGCAGGGCCCGCTTCTCGTACCCCGTGATCTGCTCGGTCACCTTCAGAATCCCTTCGCGGACCACGAAGCGTCCCTTCGGACGACTCCGATGGACCTCGAGGATCTCGGTCTCCTTGTCCGAGCGGACGCGCGTGAAGTAGTTGAGGTCGCCGCGCCGCGCGATCACGTCCCGCTTCTTCAGGTCGAGGCGCTCCACCACGTAGTGCTCGCCCCGGTGGAGGTAGACGGCGCCGGGGTGGCACTCCTTGAAGGCGCGTCCCTCGTCCACCGTGCCGATGGCCGCGCCGCTTCCTGCGTCGAAAATGGTGTAGGTCTCGCCGACGGATCGGATGTTCACGCCCAGGTGAGGGCGTTTTGGAACGGCGTACCAGGTGGGAGGATCGTCCGCGGACCGGGTGAGCTCCCCGGCCTCCTCCAAAACATCGAGCCGGTCCTGAAGGTCCACGGGCCAGGTCTCCGTGTCGGCCGCGGTGATGGGATGCTCCACAGCCGCGCAGGTGAGATGGGCCCTCGTCACGTAGGGGTTGTCCGGATCGAGGACCGCCGATTCAAAGCCCCGCTCGAACAGGTTGTCCGGATGGCGCATGAAGTACTGGTCCAGGGCGTCGGGCTTGGCGACCAGCACCACGAGGGACGCCTTTCCCGAGCGGCCCACGCGCCCGCCCCGCTGCCACGTGTTGATCACGGTTCCAGGGTATCCCACCAGGATGCAGACATCCAGACTGCCGATGTCGATCCCCAGCTCCAGGGCGCTGGTGGAGATGACCCCCAGGATCGTCCCTTGGGCCAGCTTCCGCTCGATCTCCCGCCGCTCCCGGGGCATGAACCCCGCCCGGTAGGAGCTGATGCGGTCTCGAAACCGGGGGGCGATCCGGGACGCCCAGATGTGCATGAGCTCGGTCACCTTGCGCGCCTGGGTGAAGGCGATGGTCCGAAAGCCGGCCTCCAGGCTTTTCACGAAGAGCCTCGCGGCCAGGTAGTTGGTGCCCGCGTGGGGGTTCAGGAAAACGAAATGGCGGTCCGAGCGCGGAGAGCCGCCCGCATCCACCACGTCCACGCGATCCTGAATGAGGCTGCCGCCGAACGCCCCCGGGTTGGCCACCGTAGCCGAGAGCAGGATGAAGCGGGGGTCCGATCCGTACAGCCTGCACAGCCGCCTCAGCCGCCGAATGACCTGGTTCATGTGAGACCCGAAGATGCCCCGGTAGGTGTGCACCTCATCGAGCACGACGAACGCCAGGTTCTCGAAGAGCCCTTGCCAGGAGTCGTGGTGGGGGAGGATCCCCTGGTGGAGCATGTCCGGGTTGGTGAGCAGAATGGAGGGGATGCGGGTCCGAATCTGCTTCCGCCTGTAGGCGGAGGTGTCTCCGTCGTAGACCGCGGCCGTGACCGAGGCGTCTCCCACGGCACTCCGGAGCGCTTCCAGCGTTTTCAGCTGGTCGTTTTCGAGGGCCTTGAGCGGAAAGAGGTACAGGGCCCGGGCCTGTGGATCCTTGCGGAGGGCCTCCAGGACCGCCAGGTTGTAGATCAGGCTCTTCCCGCTGGCCGTGGGGGTGGAGACGAGGACATGCCGGCCGCGCCGGATTCGGTCCAGGGCCTCGGTCTGGTGGTGGTAGAGTCTCTGAATGCCCAGCCGCTCGAGGGCCCCCGTCAGGGCGGGGTCCGGAGGCGGTACCTCGGTGTAGGAGCCCGGCTCGGCCGGTAGATGGCGATGGTGAACGAAGGTCTCTCCGAACTCGCGGTCCGCACGCAACGCCTCGATGTAGTCGGTGATCTCCAAAGCGGCTCCTACGGGTTGTGCTCCTGCGGCCACGGACCGAATTCAGCGGATCCGGTGGACGGGGTGTCTATCCATACCACAAGGCCGAGTCCCTGTTCAGCCTTTTTCGCCGGCACAAACCGGACGTCCTGTTCCCGGCACCACTTATATCAAATACATACTGTATTTCAAAATAGTTATCCGATTTCGCAACCTACCGTGCCCGCCGAATTGCGCCGGGGGAAGGGTCTCTCTGCATCTTCAAAAAAACGAATGACTTAGCCTCTGGGATGTGATAATTTGTGAAGTTTAAGGTGACTTTGAATCCCCATCGATTCCTTTCGGGCCGCAAACATGGATGCCAAGGACAGAGCCCTTCCGACCATTCGCCTGAACTACCGCAAGGGTGACCTCATCATGAAGGAGGGGGATTACGGGGTCTCCATTTACAGGGTCAAAAAGGGACATGTTCGGGTCACCCAACAGCAGGGGGAGATGGAGGTTGTCCTCGCCACACTGGGGCCCGGGGAGTACTTCGGAGAGATGGTCTTTCTGAACAAGTCCGTCGAGACCCGCTCCGCATCGGTCCGGGCCATGGACGAGGTGGAGGTGGAGGTGATGCATCCCGTGCGTCTTTCCAAGGAGTACGACGGGATGCCACCCATACTCCGCTACATCACCAACCAGACCCTGAACCGCCTGAACCGCCTGAACAAATTGTACGCCCAGCTTCTCAAGAAGAAGGAGCTGGAATCCAGGGGACCGACGGATCCGGGCGTAGCCCAGAGGAAGTATTTCCGTAAAACCCTCGACCAAACCTGCATCTACAAGCCCGTCAGATCATCAGACAAGGTCCGGCTGCAGGGACGGATCACGGACATCAGTGTGGGCGGGCTCGGCATGGAGGTGAGCTCCAGGAACGCCCTGAACGTCCGGCACGAACCGGGGGAGGAGTTCATCATTCACACCACCCTGCCCAGCGGGCGCGAGATCGAGCTCATCGGGAAAATCCAGACCGTATCCAGGAACGCAGCTCCCGGGCGTATTCAGCTGGGGCTCAAGTTTACCCGGCTCACGGGCGAGGCTACGAAGACCCTGGGGTTCTTCATGATGTCCTAGAGTCCTCACGCGAAGCAGACCGGCTCCCGGTACCGCGCCGGGGAGGGGATGACCATGGCCATAGACAGCAGCGTGTACGGATACATGGTGGACGAACACGAGTACCCGGACAAGAAGGTGATTCTGGAGGAGGGCAGCATCGGGGACTGGGTGTACGTCGTGCTGGAGGGCCAGGTCAAGATCAAGAAAAAGACGGCAAAGGGCCTGGTGACCCTGGCCACCCTGGAAGAGGGGGCGATCTTCGGCGAGATCCCGCTCTTCCTCAAACGGGAGAAGCTTCGTGAAACCACCGTTCAGGCCCACGGCCCCGTGAAGGTGGGCATCCTGGACACGTCCCGGCTGGACCGGGAGTTCGAGCTGCTCTCACCCCAGCTCAAGGGCCTCATCAAGACACTGGCGCGCCGGTTGTCCGAGAGCATTGAAAAGATCAGCCAGGTCGCCGGCCGTTAGCCTTCATCCACCTTCTCCCGCGCCTTCTCCAACCGTTCCTGGGTCTTCTCCCAATCCGCCAGCAGGTCATCCAGATCCTTCTTGACCCGGTCGTACTCCTTGAGCATGGGAACGCTCCGACGCTCGTCCCGAAAGAGGTCCGGGTCGGCCAGGTCCCTTTCCAGCTCCTTTTGCCGCGCTTCCAGGTCGTGAATCCGCGACTCGGTCCGCTGGAGGGACTTCTCCAGCGGGCGAAGCAGTTCTCGAGCCCGCCGCCTCTGCTCCGCCCGCTCTTTCCGGAGCTCCTTCCGGCTCTGCCGTGACCTGTCCTGGTCAGCGGACCTCTCGGACCCTGCGCTCTCTTCAACGATATCGAGCCCCTTGCGGGCGAGATGGGCTTCGTACTCATCCAGGGTGCCGGGGTACTCCACCACGTCCCCGCCTCGAATGTCCCAGATCTTCGTCGCCAGGCTGTTCACGAATGTCAGGTTGTGCGAAACGAACAGCAGGGTGCCCTCGTACTCGGCCAGGGCCTCGATCAGGGTCTCCGACGAGATGAGATCCAAATGGTTGGTGGGCTCGTCCATCACGAGAAAGTTCCCCGGTTTGACCAGAATCCGCGCCAGGCAGACCCTCGCCTTCTCTCCGCCCGAGAGGACGCCCACGGGCTTGTCCACGTCGTCACCCGGGAAAAGGAATGCGCCGCACACGCCGCGCACGACGCTCACCGACTCGTGCGGGACCACCCGGTACACCTCTTCGAGCACGGTCCTCTGGGGATCGAGCATCTCGGAGTGGTGCTGGGCGTAGTAGCTCTTGGTAACGCCGTGCCCCAGGCGAATCCGGCCGGCGTCCGGCTCGATCTCGCCCTCCACCATCCTCAGAAGCGTCGTCTTTCCTGAGCCGTTGGCGCCGATCACGGCCACCCTCTCCCCGCGCAGGATGTTGAGGTTCAGGCCCTCGTACAGGACCTTGTCGCCGTAACGCTTGGTCACCCCGTCGATCTCCAGCACGCCCCGCCCGCTCCGGGGGACCTCGGGAAACCGGAACCGGACGGTCTTCCGCCTCCGGTGGGTCTTGACCATCTCCATCTTCTGGACGAGCTTGATCTTGCTCTGGGCCTGCCTCGCCTTGCTGGCCTTGGAGCGGAAACGCTCGATGAATCGCTGGGCCTCCTTGACCTTCTGCTCCTGGTTCCGAGCGCGGTTCTCGAGCGTCTTTTTCTCCTCCTCCCGGACCTTGAGGTAGGTGCTGTAATCGCCCTTGTACAGCCGGAGGCCCTCAGGCTCGAAGCTTAGGACACGATTGATCTGCCGGTTCAGGAAGTCGCGGTCGTGGCAGACCAGGACGATGGCCCCGGTGAACCCGGCCAAATGCTGCTCCAACCAGCGCACGGAGGGGATGTCCAAATGGTTCGTGGGTTCGTCGAGAAGCATGAGGTCCGGTTTTCGGTAGAGGAGCGAGGCCAGCGCGGCGCGCATCTTCCAGCCGCCGCTCAGGGAGGAGACGGGGCGGTCGAAGTCCTTCTCGCCGAAGCCGAGCCCCGCCAGGATCTTCTCGGCCTCGTGGGCGGGATATCTGCCCTCCAGGTCACCCATCTCGGTGTGCAGCTCGGCCAGCCGGGCCGCAAGCCGCTCCTGCTTTGCGTGGGGAGGGTCCTGGGCGAGCTCCGTTTCCATGCGCCGGGGCTCCTCCTGGAGCCGGGTCCGGCCGGGGACGCTCGCCAGCAGAGAAGGAAGAAGCGCCCCTTCCAGGGTCTCCTGGATATCCTGGGGGAGATACCCCACCTGGACGCCCTCCGCGAACCGCACGGCACCCGACTGCGGAACGGTCTCTCCGGCCAGGAGACGCAGGAGCGTCGTCTTGCCGGACCCGTTGGGTCCCACGAGGCCGATCTTGTCTCCCGTCTCCACCTGGAGCCCGACCCGGTCGAACAGGACCCGGCCCGAGTAACCGTGCGAAAGGTCGATGATGTGTACGAGACTCATGATGGCTTCACTCCGGACAGGCATCCTATGACCCGGGGTCGCAGAAAGCAAGGTCTGATGCTTGCCCGTCCCGGCTTGCGTGCGGTACAATGGGTTCGAACCGATCACACGGAGACGAACGACATGAAAACCCTTCATGAGACCATCGGCCGGCTGATCACGGAAACGGCGAACGCTCACCCGAAACGCGACGCCCTGATCCACACTGAGGCCGGGGTTCGCTACACCTACGAGCTTCTCCTGTGGGAGGCCGGGCGCATCGCCAGGGGACTCACGGCCCTGGAGATCGCCCGGGGCGACCGTGTGGTCCTCTGGGCCTCCAACCTGCCCGAGTGGATCGTCTCCCAGGTGGCGCTCGCCCGGATCGGGGCCGTGCTGGTCCCGCTCGATCCCGGGACCGAGCAGGAGGATCTGCATTACATCCTGGAGCAGTGTGAGGCGCGGGCCGCCATCGTCGATCCGGGATTGCAGGCGGACGAAGCCGTCCCGATGATGCAGGCCGAGCGGGAGCGGATTCCCGGGCTCGAGCATCTGATCGCGCTTTCGGACAAGTCGTTCCCGGGCACGCTACTCTGGAGCGAGTTGGGTGCCATGGGAGACGATCTTCCCCTGCGCGCCCTGGAGGAAAGGGAGGCCCGCGTGGACCCCCGGGAACCGGTGGCGATCATGTACACCTCGGGCACCACGGGGCGTCCCAAGGGCGTGGTCCTGGATCACCTCGCCCTGGTGAACAAGTCCATGGCCTCCACGGAGCGGCAGGGCGTCGACCACACGGATCGGCTCTGCCTGTTCTTCCCCCTCTTCCACATGTTCGGGAACACTTGCATCGCCCTCGCCGGTCTTCTCCGGGGGGCGGCCCTGGTCCTTCCCTGCGGGAGCTTCGACCCCGAGCGCATCCTCCACGCACTGGCCGATGAGGGCTGCACCGCCGTCTACGGCTCCCCCGGCATGATCATCGCCCTGCTGGAGCACCCCCGCTTCAAGGCCGGAAAGTGGCGAAACGTCACCAAGGGGACCCTGGGGGGAGCGCCCTGCCCCATGGAGCTCATGAAGCGACTGGTGACCGAGGTGGGCGTCTCGGACATCACCGTGGCCTGGGGTATTACGGAAACCGCATCCTGGATCACCATGACCCACCCGGACGATCCCCTGGAGCTCCGCGTCTCAACCATCGGCACCCCCCTCCCGGTGAACGAGGTCCGCATCGTGGACCCGGTCTCGGGGGACCCCGTCCCGGCGGGCCGGCCGGGGGAGCTCTGCGTCCGCGGGTTCCTGATGAAGGAGTACTTCCGGATGCCGGCGGCCACGGCCTCGGCCGTGGACCGGGAAGGCTGGTTTCACTCCGGCGATCTGGGAGAGATGGACGGGAAGGGCTACGTGAAAATCACGGGTAGGCTCAAAGACATCATCGAGCGCGACGGGGTCCGGGTTCACCCGACGGAGGTCGAAGAGGTCCTCTACGGTCTCTTCGGGGTGGGCGAGGTCCAGGTCTTCGGGTTTCCGCACCCCGAACGGGGCCAGGAAATGGCCGCATGGATTCGACCGCGGGAGGGCGCCGAGCTCTCCGTGGAGAGGCTCAAGGCCTATGGCGAAGAGCATCTCCCGCCGGAGTTGTGGCCTCGCCACTACAAGCTCGTGGATGCCTTTCCCACCACTCGCTCCGGCAAGGTCCAGAAGTTCAAGCTCGCCGAGCAGGCGCGCGAGGAGTACCTGGGCGCGCCGTGATGCGATGGGCTTCGCGCCGTCACTCCACGACCTTCCAGACCTTGTCCATCTTCTTCTTGGCCGACATCGCCCGCCTCACCCCGGGCACCTGCTCCAGGACCTTTCCGGCCATCCGGCTCTCCAGGTCCTGTTTCTCTTTTCCTTCCCCGTCATCGGCGCGCCGGTCTCCGGCCCCGGAATCGCGTTTGCCGGCGGACAGCTCCCGTTTTACCCCCCTGAACTCGCGCACCGCACCTCCGAGCCCCTTACCGATCTCCGGAATCCGCTTCGCCCCGAAGAGCACGAAGAGAATCACCCCGATGATGACGAGCTCCCACGGTCCC